>NZ_CAKMJU010000030.1:0-125743 GCF_927416815.1 uncultured Acetobacterium sp.
CGCTCGGGTCTGACCCCTGCTACTAACTTATATTTGTTGGCGGCGTCATACCATTAGAATCAAATGCATATACAAGGTGCCTTAAGTATTTCTTCCGATTTGTAGAAAAAATTAAGCGAAACCTAGTTGATGTCATTGAAAAATGTGTGTTTGGTGTGTATGATATAATTGTCAGAAGGATGCTATGAAACGTAGAGACTTGATAAAGAAGCTGGAAAAATTGGTTTTGAGTTTGATCGTCATGGCGGGAAGCATGATGTTTGCCGGAGAGGTAAAGATTTAGAAGAAATTCCACGACACAATGAAATCAATGAACGTCTAGCAAAAGCAATCTTGAGGAAATGGGGCTTATAAAAGCCCTGCTTCCAATTGTACGATAAACAAACCAGGAGGATAAACAAATGAAAGCCATCTATCCCGTGATTTTCACACAAACAGATGATATTGTTTTGGTAGAGGTGCCAGATTTGGAAGTTCTGACAGAGGGAACCGATATGGCCGATGCCATTGATATGGCTCGTGATGCGATTGGATTAAAGGCGATCACGATTCAAGACGATGGTGAAGAGGTTCCAGAGCCTTCAAAATTCAATGAAATTGATCCATTAACGGGTACCTTTGCCACTGATGGGAGAGGGATTGTGTCGTTTGTTGATGTGGACTTTTTAGAATACCGCCGCCGATTTGATAATAAAACAGTTAGACGGAATGTAACTTTACCTAATTGGTTGAATCTTGAAGCAGATAAAGCAAACGTCAATGTTTCCAGAGTATTACAGGATGCACTTATGGAAAAGCTAGACGTTTCCAACCGAAGGTAGATTTTGGTGCTTGCCACCAATCTATTCGGAAAAAACTTTTTCGGCTAAGATTTTGATGTTTACCATGCCAACAATCAAAAGCAGCCGTAAAAAAGGGTAACCATCAACCGCCGCATCAAATTTAATAGTATTTTAAAGGTCAATCAATTATAATGATGACAAAAGATGAATGTCTGAGAATAATTGGAGGTAATAATGAAAAAATTAGAAATATACGAACCAGCCGGCTGTGCCAGCGGCGTTTGCGATCCGATGATCGAGGCCGATTTAAACCGCTTAGAGCGAATGATCGTCGATTTACGGGAACGCGGCGTTTCGGTGTCGCGCTATAACGTGATTGATGATATGCCAGCCTTTATGGAAAGCTTTGTGGTTAAGCAAGCCATCGCCACCAAAGGGATCGAGTGTCTACCACTAACGATTGTCGATGGCAAGATAGAATTGACGAGCGAATACCCGACTGATTTTGCCCTGGCCAGATGGGTAGGCTTACCCTGGAGTGATTTAGAAATTTATGCGGAACGGGAAAAACGCGAAAAAACAGTATTATTTGGCTTTAGCGATGATGTTAGTAACAGCGACTGCGACGACAGTGACTGTTCAGGGGATTGTGATAGCTGCGGCTGATTAGTAAAATAATTCGTGAAAAAATATGAAATGCGCAAGCATTTCTTTTTTTTGCCTTAATTTATCGCAAGAATTTATTATCGCAATTGTATAATTATTAACAAGTAGAAAATTGGCGAATGAATTTGGTTGAAACGGGGAAAAAAACGCGAAAACCGATAAACAGCATGCAAATATTTATATTGAAAAAGTTTGTATTTTACTCTAATAAAGTGGTAGAATAGTATGCAATGTGAAAAGAAGGAGAATTTAGTATGCAATTTGACCGAAAGCTTCAGCTGGCAACAGATTTATACCAATTTACCATGGGAAATGTATACGTTCAAGATGGTAAGGAGAATGAAGAAGCTGTATTCGACGTTTTTATTAGAAACAACCCATTTGAGGGCGGTTATACCGTTGTTGCCGGGTTAGAGCAGGTTATTGAATATATCAACGGGATCCGCTTTAGCAAAGAAGATACGGCATTACTGAAAAAGAATCATCCTGAATTTTCACCCGCTTTTTTAGCCTATCTGGAAAACTTCAAATTCGAAGGGGAAATTTTTGCCATTCCCGAAGGCAGCATTATTTTTCCGATGGAACCGATTATTCGCGTTAAAGCTCCGCTGATCCAGGCGCAGATTGTTGAAACCACGATTCTCAGTATTGTCAATCATCAAACCCTGATCGCCACCAAGGCATCGCGGATTATTGAAGAAGCCCGCGGCGATTTGGTCATGGAGTTTGGTTTGCGCAGGGCTCATGGAACCGAAGCCGGTTTTTATGGGGCACGGGCGGCGGTTATCGGTGGCTGTGCGGGAACCAGTGTGGTGGAAACCGAAGCAATGCTCGATCGCCCGGCCATGGGAACGATGAGCCACAGCTTTATCCTCAGCTATGATAGCGAACTGGAGGCCTTTGAAAAATATGTAAAATATAACCCCAACAATGCCACCCTTTTAGTAGATACTTACAATACCCTCGAAAAGGGTGTCCCCAACGCCATCACGGTTTTCAAAAAAGCCTTGGCCGAGGGCAGTCTTACCGGACGCTTCGGGATTCGGATCGATTCTGGAGATTTGGCCTATTTCAGTATCGAAGCCAGAAAAATGCTCGATCAGGCCGGTCTCGAAAAGGCCGGGATTGTGGCATCATCAGATCTTGATGAACATCTGATCAAGGATTTAAAGAGTCAGGGTGCAAAAATCAATTCCTGGGGGGTCGGCACCAAGCTGATTACCGCCTATGATTGTCCGGCTCTCGGTGGGGTTTATAAATTGTCGGTGATTTCCGGCAAAGCCAAGCTCAAGGTGTCGAATGATCCGGAAAAGATCACCAACCCCGGATACAAGAAAGTTTTCCGGATTTATGGGAAAAGCAATGGCATGGCGCTGGCGGATTTAATTACCCTAGAAGATGAAGTCATTAATGAAGCCGAACCGCTGACAATTTTTCATCCGGTTTATACCTGGAAAAAACGGATCATCACGGACTATTATATTCGCGAATTACTGGTGCCGATCTTTGTTGGTGGGAAATGCGTCTATCAATCGCCGAGCATCTCAGACATTTCGCAGCATTTAAAAGATGAAAAGGAAAGCTTGTGGCCAGCCTTTAAGCGGATGGTGAACCCTCACGTTTATCATGTCGATTTATCCCAAAAACTGTGGAACTTGAAACAACAACTGCTCAGCGAGGCCGAATGACAAAGTGATTGTGATAACGGATTAAGAATAGTGGAAACAAAAAATGAAAACAAAAATTATAAATATCGAAAACCTTGATGATGCGGCATTACGTGAATTAGTAGCAGCAGCGGTTTTGATCAAAGCCGGGGGAACGGTTGTTTTCCCAACTGAAACGGTTTATGGGCTAGGGGCTGACGCCCTAAACCCTGAAGCGATCAAGAAAATATTTGTGGCCAAGGGGAGGCCGGACGATAATCCGCTGATTGTTCATATTGCCGGTTTGGATGAGGTGGAGCCGTTGGTTGCCAATATTCCAGAAAAGGCACAAAAACTGATGCAGGTTTTTTGGCCAGGACCCTTGACAATTATTATGAATAAATCAGCAACAATTCCGACAGAACTAACGGGCGGACTCGATACGGTAGGCGTTCGATTTCCAGATCATCCGATTGCCCAGGCCTTTATCAAGATGGCAGGATGCCCGATTGCTGCACCGAGCGCCAATCGTTCAGGTCGTCCCAGTCCCACCCAGGGAAAGCATGTGCTACTAGATCTTGATGGCCGGGTCGATGCGATGATCCTTTCGGCGGATACTGAGTTGGGCTTGGAGTCGACGGTGATCGATCTGACAGTTGAACCGCCGGTGGTGCTAAGACCAGGCGATGTCACCCTGGCAGAACTCCGCGCGGTTTTAGGTGAGGTTGCGGTTTCAGCTCATGTGACCGACAATGTCGTGCCGGAAAAGGTCTCATCCCCCGGGATGAAATATACGCACTATTCCCCACAAGGGGAACTGGTGGTGGTTAAGGGAACGCCGGACGAGATTCGCGAGAAAATTACCAAGGCATTGTCGCACCACAAAGGAAAACCGATGACCATCGGGGTGCTGGCTAGCGATGAAACGATGGGTTTTTATCACGAAGGCCTGATTATCTCATTAGGAAGTCGCAATGATCCCAAGGAAATGTCGAAAAATCTCTTTTCCCGGCTGCGCACCTTTGATGAGCTTGGGGTAGAAAAAATCTATGCCGAAGATATTCCGCTCAATAATGAAACCTTGGCCTTAATTAATCGGCTCTATAAAGCGGCTGGTTATGCCTTTATATAATTAGGAAGGAACAAAGATGAAAATTGCAATTGGATCAGATCATGGTGGCCTGGCTTTAAAGGAAGTCATCAAACCATTTTTAATCGAACAGGGTCATGAGGTTATTGACTATGGCACCGCAACAGCAGATTCCTGCGACTACCCCATTTATGGGGAACGGGTTGGTGAAGCGGTCAGCTTTGGTGACTGTGACCGGGGGATCGCAATCTGCGGAACCGGTCTGGGGATCTCGATGGCGGTTAACAAGGTACCGGGAATCCGGGCAGCTTTGTGTACCAATGAGTTTATGGCCGAAATGTCCCGAGAGCACAACGATGCCAATGTATTGGTGTTGGGCGCGCGGGTCTTAGGTGAGGGTCTGGCGATGCGGATTGTTGCGATCTGGCTGCTAACAGAGTTTGCTGGAAACCGTCACCAACGGCGTATTGATGGGATTACCGCGATCGAAAAAAAGTATTCAAAATAGCTCCAAAAAGAGAGTTGTTGTATATACAAGTGTAAAAAATTGTGATACTATATGTAAAAGATTTCAAGAAGAAAGACAAAAATTTGCAGTTTCTTTAATTGCGCAGACAATTACAAAAGCTTGATGACAAAAAATAGCAGTTTGCAACAAAAATAATACCTGAATAGTGGAGAGATGGATGAAGAATCAAAAGGAAAAGCCTTATAAATATCTGGCGATGATTTCTCAAATTGGTATTTCGGTACTTGTCCCAGTGGGGATGATGATTTTCATTGGCAAAGTTCTTGATTTCTATTTTCAGACTGGAAATATGTTAGTAATTATTTTAGCAGTGCTGGGTGTATTGGCTGGCTTGAGAAACATGTATGTTATTCCTCTGAGGATGAGTGAAAGAGCCCAGAAGTTAGCGGCGGAGCAAAAGACTGAGGAAGAGCGAGAAGCAGAGAAAAAGCGGGCTCAGGAATACCGCGATCAGATAAAAAAGGAAGATGAAAATGATGAAAACGATACAGAATTTTAAGAAGTTATCATTAGAGTCAAGAATAATGATTTGTGGCGGGCTTGTCAGCCTGGGATTAATGATGTTCAGCTTTTTAACAAACGATCCCCTGGCCTTTGCCTTGGGCGTTGTTTTTGGCGGAATTTACAGTGTCCTCAACTTCAGACTAATGCAATTAACCTTTGACAAAGCAATGAAAATGCCATCGGCGAGGGCTCAAAAATATGTTCAGACCAGATATTTTTTGAGATACTTATTAACCGGTGTTGTTATATATGTGGCAATTATTAATCCCTGGGTAAACATCATTGGTGTCTTACTTGGGTTGGTTGCTGTAAAAATTTCAGTTTTAATCAATACAACAGTATCAAAAAAAAACGTCTTGATAAATGAGGCGTAAAAAATCCAAAAACACAATAGGCGATTTTAAGAATTTTAAAACGCCTGGACAATGAGGTGAAAAAACAATGGAAGGCCCAAAAATTTACGGGGAACTCTTCGGACTCCCGATCACACAAACACTTGTGAACACCTGGATCATCATGGTGATGATTCTGGTTGTGTGTGCTATTTTGACAAAAAATATGCAAAAGCGTCCAGGAAAAGCCCAAGTCATTGCTGAAACCATTGTCACGGTTATGGATGGTTTAGTCGGTCAAACGATGGGAAAAGATAAGATGAAGTTTGCACCATACATGCTCGCTTTAATTATGTTTCTTGCGTTTGCTAATACGTCTGGAATCTATGGTCTGAGATCTCCGACAGCCGATTTAAACTGTACAGTTGGCCTGGCTTTGATGACATTTTTTATGACCCAGTTTTTTGGTTTGAAATCAAAAGGACTGGGAGGCTTTCTCAAGGGTTTCCTTGAGCCAATGCCGTTCTTGCTTCCAATTAATCTAATTGGAGAGTTTGCCAATCCGGTTTCCCTATCTTTCCGTCTTTTCGGGAATTTACTTGGTGGTGGGATTATTATGGCATTACTGTATTCGGCATTAGCAGGACTGTATTTCTTTCCTGTTCTAGTTCCAGTTCCGTTCCATTTCTACTTTGATATCTTCTCAGGGTTATTGCAAAGCTTTATCTTTACAATGCTATCTATGGTGTTTATTTCTGGAGCTATGGATTAATGAGGGAGAAAGGGAGGAAACGGTATGATTGGTGATGCGAATATTGTAGATTTTTTATTGCAGTTTCTTGGTCAGTTTGATGGTGTTGATGTGATTAAAGCATTTTCAGCCATCGGCGCAGGTACCGCAATGATCGCCGGAGTAGGACCTGGGATTGGCCAGGGATTTGCAGCCGGTAAGGGTGCCGAAGCGGTGGGGATCCGACCCGATTCTCAAAGCGATATTATTCGAACAATGCTGCTTGGTGCAGCAGTGGCTGAAACCACCGGTATTTATGGGTTGATCGTCGCATTGATTTTACTCTTTGCGAATCCCTTTATGTAGGGAAGGAAATTATTTAGGAGGAAAGTACACAAATGGAAGGTTTAGATTTTATTAAAGCATGTTCAGCGATTGGCGCTGGTATTGCGATGATCGCTGGGGTAGGACCTGGTATTGGTCAGGGATTTGCCGCTGGTAAAGGTGCAGAAGCGGTTGGACGTCAGCCAGAAGCGCAAAGTGATATCGTGCGAACCATGCTTCTTGGTGCAGCGGTAGCTGAAACTACTGGTATTTATGGGTTGATTGTGGCATTGATCTTATTATTTGCAAACCCATTTATTTAGAAAAAAACTTAAGCTAAAAATTATCTGTAAAACGAGGAGGAACGTACACAAATGGAAGGTTTAGATTTTATTAAAGCATGCTCAGCTATTGGTGCCGGTATTGCGATGATCGCCGGGGTAGGACCTGGGATTGGTCAGGGTTATGCAGCCGGTAAAGGTGCAGAAGCGGTTGGACGTCAGCCAGAAGCACAAAGTGACATCGTCAGAACCATGCTTTTGGGTGCAGCGGTAGCTGAAACCACCGGTATCTACGGTTTGATTGTTGCACTGATTTTACTCTTTGCTAATCCCTTTATTTAAGAATGAGGTGGTTCTGTAATGAAATACTTCGATGCTTATGAATTAGAAAGGGGGCTATAACATTATGTTTGAATACGCAGGCTTAGTTGGAATTGATTTAAAACTCTTGCTAGCAACAATCGTTAACTTTATTATTTTCTTTTTAATACTGAAACATTTCTTTTATGAAAAAGTTAAGGATATTATTGCAAAAAGACAAGAGGATGTTTCTGCAGAAATAGTGGGTGCTACCGAAAAAAATGCCGCTGCAGCAAAACTGAAACAGGAATATGAAACAATGTTAGCTGATATCCGTTCCAAAGAACGTGAGATCATTCGAGATGCAAACGTCGATGCACAAGCTCAAAAACATGAAATTGTTGAAAAAGCGCATGCTGACGCAAAACTAATCATCGAAAAAGCCATGATTGAAATTGAAGTTGAAAAACGCAAAGCGATGAATGAAGTTAAATCGAACATCGTTGATCTGTCACTCTTTGCAGCTGAAAAAATTATTCACAAATCGATGGACAAAAAACAACATGAGGCTATGATTATGGACTTTATCGATAAGGTAGGGGATGCTAAATGAGTTTAGTAGCGAAAAGATATGCCCAGGCCTTATTTGACACAGCCGTTGATAACAATCTTGTTGATGGAATGTACGATGAGTTTTCTTCGGTCATTGATCTTTTCAAGTCTGAAGCCAGATTAATGAATCTGATGTTAACCCCCTCAATGAATACTTCTGAAAAGAAGGGTGTTCTTGGTCGGGTTTTTGGAGACTCATATAATCAGTACTTGAGAAATTTTTTAAACATTCTTTTGGATAAAAATCGTTTTGAATTTCTGTTAGAAATTCATGAAACATTTAAACAATTGGTGTTGCCTTACAAAAATACAGTCGAAGCCCGGGTATTAACCGTGGTGCCGCTGGATGAAGCGCTGCGAGTCGCTTTAGAAGCAAACCTGGCAAAACGCTTTGACAAAAAGGTGGTCCTTGAAAACATCATCGATACATCAATCCTTGGCGGTGCGGTGGTTTATGTAGGGGATCAGGTTATTGATGGGAGCATCAAAAATCAGTTAAATCAAATGAAAACACAAATGAACAGTTTAAGACTACATTAAAAAGAGGTGAGTAAAGTTGAATCTCCGACCAGAGGAAATAAGTCAAATTATTAAAAATGAAATAGAGCGTTATGAAGATAAGCTTGAAGTCGTCGATGTCGGTACGGTCATTCAAGTTGGAGACGGGGTTGCCCGTGTTCATGGTCTTGAAAATGCTATGGCAGGTGAGCTTTTAGCTTTTCCTAACGAGGTTTACGGAATGGTGCTCAACCTTGAAGAAGATAACGTTGGTTGTGTTCTTTTAGGTTACGATGATGATATCGTCGAGGGTGACATTGTTCGTTGTACCGGTCGTATTGTTGAAGTGCCAGTTGGCGAAGCCATGATTGGCCGTGTTGTTAATGCCCTGGGTTTCCCGATTGACGGAAAAGGCCCAATTGTTACGGATCAACGTCGTCCCGTTGAAGTTAAAGCACCGGGTGTAATTGAGCGTGAATCGGTTAATCAGCCAATTCAAACCGGTTATAAAGCGATTGACTCGATGATCCCGATTGGACGTGGCCAACGTGAGTTAATCATTGGTGACAGACAAACTGGTAAAACAGCGTTAGCGATTGATACCATCATCAACCAAAAAGGTGAAGATGTTATCTGTATCTATGTGGCTATTGGCCAGAAAGAATCAACCGTTGCCCAGATTGTTGGACAATTAGAAGAACACAATGCGATGGACTATACCATTATTCTTTCAGCCGGAGCTGCCCAGTTGGCACCACTCCAATATTTAGCACCTTACGCGGGTGTTACAATGGCTGAATATTTCATGAATGAACAACAAAAAGATGTTCTGATCATTTATGATGATTTATCAAAACATGCGGTGGCTTACCGAGCCATGTCCCTGATCCTTCGTCGTCCACCAGGACGTGAAGCCTACCCAGGCGACGTTTTCTACCTGCATTCACGACTTCTTGAACGTGCCGCTAAGCTTAAAGCAGGTGGATCGATCACCGCTTTGCCAATTATTGAAACCCAGGCAGGTGATGTTTCAGCCTACATCCCAACCAATGTAATTTCGATTACAGATGGTCAGATCTTCCTTGAAGGTGAACTTTTCCGTTCTGGTATTCGCCCAGCAGTTAACCCGGGGATCTCGGTATCTCGAGTTGGGGGATCCGCTCAGATCAAAGCCATGAAAAAGGTCGCCGGACCACTCCGTATTGAGTACGCTCAGTATCGTGAGTTGGCATCCTTTGCGCAGTTTGGTTCAGATCTTGACGAAGCCACCAAGGCGCAGTTAGCCAAAGGGGAACGGATCGTTGAAATCCTGAAACAGGATCAATATGACCCCATGAAGGTTGAAGAACAGGTGCTGATTCTTTTTGCGGCAACGAACGGCTTCCTGCTGGACATTGAAGTAAAAAATATCCGTGAATTTGAAAAAGGTCTAATGAAGTATGCTCAAAAGAATTACCCTGAAATCATGATTAAGGTTAAAGGGAAGGACGGCCTTTCAGATGAGGTTGTCGCAGCTTTTGCTGAATGTATTGAGGCTTATAAAAAAGTTTTCAGTAAATCTGTATAGATTGTCAGCGGAGGTGATTCTGAGTGGCAGAAAATATACAAGATATTAAACGTCGGATAAAAAGTGTAAACAGTACAAAGCAAATCACCCATGCCATGGAGCTGGTGGCTTCTGCAAAGCTGCGAAAAAGTCGTGAGCTGGCAGAAGGTCGTCGCCCTTATTTTGAGGCCATGATTGAAAGTATGGGACGCATTGTCGAAAAAAGTGGAAGCACCAGAAATGTTTTCATGAACCAGCGCGAAGTTAAAAAAGTGGCTTATATCGTCATTACTGGGGATAAAGGCTTGGCTGGTGGCTACAATGCCAATGTTGCTAAACTGGTTGAGGATCACATAGCGAATAAAGAAGATGTTGTTATTTATGCCGTTGGGTCTCGTGGTCGTGATCATTTTAGAAATCGCGCCTACAATATCCAGGGTGAATATCTCGGCATTTCGGAACGACCAAACTTTTTTAATGCCAGAGAAGTGACCGCGGTTGTCATGGAAGGATTTAAGAATGGCGAATATGATGAAGTTTATATTGCCTATACCAAATTTATTTCCACCCTTTCACAACATGCCCACTTAATGAAGTTGCTTCCCCTGAGTGAGGAAGATTTAAAACCGGTTAAAAAAGTCGAAGTAGTAGAAGATGAAGTGAAAAAAGAAGTAAAAAGCAATGATTTGACGGTGATGCTCTATGAGCCAGAACCAGAAGAACTGCTAAACTATCTGATTCCTAACTTCGTCAGCAGCACCGTCTATGGCTCAATGATTGAAAGTGCCGCCAGTGAACAAGGCGCTCGTCGTACCGCCATGGAATCAGCAACGACTAACGCCAATGAAATGATCGATGCGCTAACACTTAAATACAACCGCGTCCGTCAGGCGGCAATTACTCAGGAAATTTCTGAAATTGTCGGTGGCGCCGAAGCACTAAAATAATTACAAATTGCACATGGCAGGATCACAATGCCTGCCGGGACAGAAATTTATGAGTGCAAATTAATTTGCACAAGGAGGTTATAGGGAATGGCCCAAAATATAGGGAAGGTTGTTCAGGTTATTGGACCAGTTGTTGATGTTAAGTTTCAAAAAGATCAGCTGCCAAAATTGAACAACGCAGTAAATATTGAACTCAATGGTCACACCCTGGTAGTTGAGGTAGCTCAACAGCTGGGGGATGACATTGTCAGATGTATTGCCATGGACTCGACAGACGGCCTGGTACGAAATCAGGAAGCTGTCGATACGGGCGCATCGATTGCAGTGCCGGTAGGGAAAGCAACCCTCGGCAGAATGTTTAACGTTTTGGGTGAACCAATTGATGGAAAACCCTTTGATCGAACCGGGGTCACCTTACACCCGATTCATCGTCATCCACCAAGCTTTGAAGAACAACAAACCCAACCAGAAATGTTTGAAACCGGAATCAAGGTTGTTGACCTGATCTGTCCTTACGTTCGTGGTGGTAAGATTGGTCTTTTCGGTGGTGCCGGTGTTGGTAAAACCGTACTGATTCAGGAACTGATTAACAATATTGCTACCCAGCATGGTGGTTTATCGGTTTTTGCTGGTGTTGGTGAACGTACCCGTGAAGGAAATGACCTTTACTACGAAATGATGGAGTCTGGGGTTATTGATAAAACAGCCCTTTGCTTTGGTCAAATGAATGAGCCTCCAGGAGCCAGAATGCGGATTGCCCTGGCTGGTCTGACAATGGCTGAATATTTCCGTGATAACGAAGGTCAGGATGTACTTCTTTTCATCGATAATATTTTTAGGTTTACCCAAGCGGGTTCTGAGGTTTCAGCACTGCTTGGCCGGATGCCTAGTGCGGTTGGTTACCAGCCTACCCTGGCAACTGAAATGGGGGCCCTGCAGGAACGGATCACTTCCACCAGCAAGGGTTCAATTACCTCGGTTCAGGCCGTTTATGTACCTGCCGATGACTTAACTGACCCTGCTCCGGCGACTACCTTTGCCCATCTTGATGCCACCACGGTTCTTAACCGGGCAATCACAGAAAAAGGTATCTATCCGGCGGTAGACCCACTGGATTCAACTTCGCGTATTCTTGATCCCAAAATTGTCGGTCAAGAGCACTATGAAACAGCTCGTGAAGTACAGGAAATTTTACAGCGCTATAAGGAATTACAGGATATTATCGCAATTTTAGGGATGGACGAATTGTCTGATGCCGATAAAATTACGGTATCCCGCGCCCGTAAAATTGAACGTTTCCTTTCCCAACCATTTTTCGTTGCGGAACAATTTACCGGTACCGGTGGGGTTTATGTAACGATTGGCGAAACGATCAAGGGCTTCAAAGAAATCCTTGAAGGAAAACATGATGATTTACCAGAAAATGCATTCTTATTGGTGGGAACCATTGAAGATGCAGTTGCAAAAGCAAAAAAATTAAAAGGTTAGTTGAGGTGAGTTTTAATGGCTGAAACGTTCAGATTAAAAATCATTGCTCCAACCGGTATCTTTTTCGACGAGGATGTCGAGCGTATCGTTATCCGCGGAACAGAAGGTGAGTTTGCTGTACTTGCAGAGCATACACCACTGACCACTACATTAGCCATTGGTACCTTTAATATTATTTTTGAGGATAAGAAGAAAAAGTCCGGCACCCTTTTAGGGGGTGTTGCGACGATTAATCCCAGAGAGACGATTATTTTAACCGATGCGGCTGAATGGCCGGAAGAAATTGATCTTAAACGGGCAGAAGAAGCAAAAGAACGGGCACTTAAGCGTATTCAGGATGAAAAATACGATACCGCCCGGGCTCAGGCAGCCCTCGAAAGAGCAATTGCTCGAATTAATTCAAAAGAAAATAATTAACTAAAAAAGAAAACCGAGATTCCTAAGAGAATCCCGGTTTTCTTTTTTTATTAAGGCAAGTGTTTTAAAGACCCTTCTTCTGTGCTATAATTTAGGTTGAAAGACAAGGTATTGTGTGTCACTCGATGAATGAAAAATTCAGTTTAAATAGTAATAAGAAGGTCAATGGAAGAACGTGGCCATTGTAAACGGAGGATAAGGAATGAATATTTGTATTATCGGACTAGGGATCTTAGGGATTACCTATGGTTCCATTTTGTCAGATTCGGATGTTACAGTCATCTGTGTTGACACAGATGACGAAACAGTCGATATGCTCAATGAGGGCGAACTGCCTATCTATGAGCCGGGATTAAAGGCGTTAGTTTCGACTTCGGTATCAACCGGCCGGTTGTGTTTTAGTTCAAATATTCTAAAAGCCATTAAAGACAGTGAAATTATTTTTATTACCTGTGAAGTACCGACTAATGATCATGATTTCCCCGACCTCCGCTTTATGAAACCGATTGCCCAAAGCATTGGGAATCATATTGAAAAAAATGTAACGGTGGTAATTAAATCAACCGTTCCCCCGGGAACCTGCCAGATTATTAAGCAAACGATCCAAAAAACCTTGAATGAACGTCAAGTGGAGATTCCCTTTGAGGTGATCAGCAATCCTGATTTTGCTCGCAAAGGTTCGATGATCAAGGATTGTCTGGTACCCGATATGGTTGTCATTGGATCAGATTCACCGGCGGCGGTGGAGCGTTTAAAAAGCCTCTATGACAGCCTTCATGTCAGAGAAGAGAATTATGTGATTACCGATCCCCAAAGTGCCGAAATGATTAAATATGGCGTCAATGCCTTTCTGGCGACAAAGCTCTCATTCGTCAACGAACTGGCGCTGCTTTGTGAAAATGCCAATGCCAATATTATTGATGTTACCAATGGCATGAGCCGTGATGAGCGGATTGGCAAAGGGTTTATGGAAGCTGGCCCAGGCTACGGCGGCAGTGATCTGCCCAAGGATTCCAAGGCGCTGGTCGAGATTGCCAAAGCCTATGGCGAGGATTTTAAGGTGCTCACCGGTGCGATCCGGGCCAATGACAAACAGAAGCTCAAGATGGTCGAAAAAATCAAACGGATCATGGGTAACCTGGAAGGAAAAACGATTGGCGTTTTAGGTCTGTCTTATAAGCCGGAAACGACTGATATGCGGGAAGCGCCATCGATTATCATTGTCAAGGGGTTGGTTGCTGCTGGGGCTAGAATCCAGATTTACTGCCCCGAAGGAAACCAGGAAGCCAAGTGGCGATTCCATAAGGAGAAGGACGAAATCAGCTACTGCCACGACGCCTATGAAGCGGCACAGGATGCCGATGCCCTGGTGCTGATCACCGGTTGGCGAGAATTTAAGGGGATTGATCAGGAGCGGCTGCTGACTGCCATGAAGGATCGCTTTTTCTTTGATTTTAGAAATCTGTTTCATGACGAACCGCCAAAAGGCTTTATTTATTCAGGACTGGGAATTCCAGAAAAGGAGATAAATTAGATGAAAAAGGTACGCAAAGCAGTTATTCCAGCAGCCGGATTAGGCACCCGCTTTTTACCAATCACCAAGTCAATACCCAAAGAGATGCTGCCGATTGTCGATAAACCGACGATTCAATATATTATTGAAGAGATTGTGGCATCGGGGATCGAAGAAATACTGATTATAAATGGCCGAAATAAAGAAAGTATCATCAACCACTTTGATAAGGTGCCGGAGTTAGAAGCGGTCTTAAAAGCGGCCGGAAAAACCGCAGCCTTAGAAGAGGTAGAAGCGATCACCAATATGGCAAAAATATTTGCAGTCCGTCAAAAAGAAGCCAAAGGGTTGGGACATGCAGTCCTCTGTGCGAGGGAGTTTGTCGGCGATGAACCCTTTGCAGTAGTGCTGGGGGATGATATTGTCTATAACGATGAAACCCCGGCCCTTAAACAAATGGTCGAGGTTTATAATAGCTACGGCGCATCGGTAATCGGGGTACAGCAGGTTCCTGAGGATCAGGTCAATAAGTATGGGATCGTTTCCGGAAATGCCGTTGGCGACCGGGTCTATCAGGTCAATGATCTGGTTGAAAAGCCGGCAATTGGTGAGGCACCGTCGACGATGGCGATACTCGGGCGATATATCATCACCCCGGCGATATTTGATGTGCTTGAGCATACTGGCAAAGGTGCCGGCGGGGAAATTCAACTCACTGACGGACTAAAAACACTGGCGTCGATCGAAAAGATGTATGCCTATGATTTTATCGGTAAGCGCTATGATGTCGGCGATAAACTGGGTTTTCTTGAGGCCACGGTGGAATATGGTTTGCGGGATAACAAACTGGGAACAGCCTTCAAGCTGTATTTGGAAAGCCTGTTAAAATAATCGCGATAAAAAGTTGCGATAGCATCGGATCCAAACAGCCTTCCCCTCAGTTAAGCGGATAAGCGGCAAAACTTTGTTCCTGCTTCGATAAGATTGACATTTTAGAATTATTTTGATCAAAGGAAAGGAAACATCATGGACTATAAAAAAAGATATAAAAACTGGTTAGCACAACCGGATCTGGACCCAGAACTTCGTCAGGATCTGGAAGCGATAACGGATGAAAAAGAAATAGAGGATCGTTTTTACACCGACCTCGAATTTGGCACCGGAGGGATGCGCGGTAAAATGGGTGCTGGCAGCAACCGGATGAATGTCTATACGGTCGCTAAGGTCACCTATGGCCTAGGTAAATACCTTTTACGGGCAGATATGGCGAATTGGGAAAAGGGGGTGGTGATTGCCTATGACTCCCGCCACAACTCCCGCAAATTTGCTGAAACAGCAGCTGGGGTGCTCGGCAAAATGGGCGTTGCGGCTTATCTTTTTAAAGAACTGCGACCAACACCGGAACTGTCTTTTGCAGTCCGGAATTTAAAAGCGGCTGGTGGCATTGTCATTACCGCATCCCATAACCCCAAAGAATACAACGGCTATAAAGTCTATGGGCCAGATGGTGGCCAGATGGTAACCGCTTCGGCCGATGCCTTGATCAAAGAAATTGAGAACATTACTGATATTTTTGATATCCCGACGATGACATTGGCTGAAGGCCTCAATCAGAGGATTATTACGATGGTCGGAGAGAAGATGGATAATGCCTTTACCGATGCCGTTACCGCCATCTGTTATCCCAATCCCGACAGTCAACTAAAGGTAGTATACACCCCGCTTCATGGTTCTGGCAACACCCCGGTTCGGCGAGCATTGGCTGAACTCGGTTATCAGCATGTGTTTGTTGTCCCCGAGCAGGAGTTGCCAGATGGCGACTTTACCACTGCGCCCTATCCAAACCCTGAGGATCCGGCAGTATTTGTGCTGGCAATGGCACTGGCTGAAGAAAAAAAAGCTGATATCATTATTGGAACTGATCCTGATGGTGACCGGGTTGGTGTGGTTGGCCGCAATCAAAAAGGTGAATTTGAAGTATTTTCTGGCAATCAAACCGGGGCGCTACTGGTTGATTACTACCTGAAAACGCGAAAAAACCTGCCGCAGAATAAGGTCGTTATTAAAACAATTGTTACCAGTGAACTGGGCGGAATTGTCGCAAAATCTCATGGGGCAGCGGTACTGGATGTGCTGACCGGTTTTAAATACATCGGCGAGTGCATGACAGAATTTGAGAAAACCGGCGATTACAGCTTTGCCTTTGGTTACGAAGAAAGTTACGGCTATCTGGCCGGCGACTATGCCCGCGATAAGGACGCCGTAGTGGCCTCAGCACTGATTTGTGAGATGACCGATTATTATAAAAAACAGGGCAAGACCCTTTATCAAGCCCTGATTGATTTATATGAAAAGCATGGTTATTTTATTGAAGATGTGGTTGCCCTGACTCTTGAAGGGATTGAGGGAAAAACAAAAATCACCGAAATTATGGAAAAATTCCGAAACGTCAGCTTCCCAGGTTTTGCCGAGGCCAAGCTGGTTTCCTTTAACGATTATCAAGCGGGTGTCAGCAATGACATCGTTTCAGGAACAAAAGTCGAAATCGATCTGCCGTGCTCGAATGTCCTGAAATTTGTTTTTGATGACTACTCCTGGTTTGCCTTACGTCCCTCAGGGACAGAACCCAAGCTTAAGATCTATTTCTCGGTAACCGGAAAAACCCGGGAAGAGGCAATGGCGAAAAAAGAATTGCTGAAAAAACAGGTAACCGGTTTAATTGAAGTTTAAAAAACGATTGGATTGTGGTTGATAAAAATAGTGGTTAATATTAACATCGGTTGATATAAATAAAAGGCATCACTCCCGGTACCGGGAATGATGCCTTTTGGTTTTAATCGCTGTCGGGATCAGAGCCGGAATCAGAGTCAGTATCAGAGTCAGTATCAGATCCAGATCCAGAATCTGAATCAGAGCCAGATTCAGTGTTATCTGATCCGGATCCGGAGCTGGAGTCTGAACCAGAAGAACTACCCCCGGTACTGGAGTCAGATCCAGAGGAGCCGTAGTTACCGGAAGCGTCAGAACCAGTTGATTCGGTATTTGTATTCGAAGAGCCGGAATCATTGCTATACGAATAGTTGCTATTGCTTTCGGTGGTGGTTGTTTCATTATAGGTATACGATGAACCAGTGCCGGCGTAGTAGGCAATCGCATCGCTTATTTCGATGACCCGGGCAGATGGGACATAAGCCTTATAGGTGGTCGACCCCGAGCTCGTGCCGGTACCGCCACTAGATGTTGTGTTTGAAGTTGAACCGCTAACGGGACTGCTGACATTGGTTCGGTTGCCACTACTGGTTGAGGGGCTGTCGGTACCGCTGCTATCAGTTGTCGTAGTTGAACTACCGCTGGCAGGGGTGCTATCAGTTGCTGCTGTTTGGACAGGTCCATAAATAAAGGCATGCAGGGCAATGACATTATCGGCAAGGCTGGTCGGCACCACATAGGAGACGCTATTGAGCATCGTGGTCGTTACATGGGTATCGGTGGGTAGTCGGAACTCCAGAAACTGTTTGTCCGGAGATTCTAAAAAGGCCTTGGCATAGGTAGTGATCTCACTGATTGACAGGGTTGTTTTGATATAAGGATAAACCTTGCTTAGCAGGCTGATGCCGGTACCCATATCAATACTAAAGGCCTTGGCGGCGATTTGACCAACAACCTCGCGTTGGCGCTCGGTGCGGTGAAAGTCATCATCGCTGAAGCGGTTTCGGGCGTAGGCCAGCGCCTGAACCCCGGTGATCGTCTGTACGCCGGTTGTTTCCAGATAAGGATCGGCCTTGCCAACCTTATCATTGACATCATCGATATACTTATTGGTCCAGTCCAAAACATCTTCGTTTTGGACATTGACCTCGACCCCGCCAATCGCGTCGACCGTATCGACCATCGCGTCAAAATTGACGATTACATAGTCTTTGATGTTTAAATCAAAATTTTCATTAAGGGTTTTTACAGCCAGCTCTGGACCCCCATAGGCATAGGAGGCATTGATCTTATCAAAGCTTTCGTAGGTATCCTTGGTTTCGGGAATTTGGACTAACAAGTCACGCATCACCGAGGTAACCTTGATGTTGCCGTTTCTAAAATCCATTGAGAGGATCATGATCGTATCGGCGCGATCACCATCGATGTCGCTGCGGCCGTCGACGCCAAAAACAGCGATATTAATGGTCTCAATATCAAGATCGTTATTTACTTTTAAATCAGCCGCATTCATTTTTGGTTCGGCAACCATTTCATTGATCTGGCTGATGGTATTAAAACCATATACAAGTCCGGTGCCTATTAGTGAAACAATCAAAAATAGGATGACTAAGGTTACTTTCTTTTTCATAGAGATTCCTTTCGATTCACGAGCTAAAATCATATCAAATAATAATACCATAGATATACTTAAAAAATCATTGAATTAACGGGCAGAATCGAATATTTGATCAGAAAAGTTTGTTTTTATTTAATTGGGATTATCTTAATAAGCTGAAAGAATCTAGAAAAAAATAGACTTTTATGGGGATATAAAGTATAATGACAATGAATTTTTATGGGGTATAGCTTTAAAAAATGGAAAACAGAACAGATAAATACTTAAAAGTACGATGAAATAAGGTGAAGTATGAAAGTTTTATTAACCGGTTCGAATGGGCAACTGGGACGAGAGTTAACCCGGCAGCTTACGAAAAAAAAGATTAACCATGTTGGGTATGACATTCCCGAATTTGATATTACCGATAAAGCGAAAATGACGGGGATTATTGCCAAGGAGCAGCCAACTGTGATCATTAATTGCGGGGCGCTGACTAATGTCGATGGTTGCGAAACCCAGAAAGAGCTGGCGATGGCAATTAATGCTGCCGGGCCAAAATCGTTAGCTGAGATCGCCCGAGATCAGGATATTGTGCTGGTTCAAGTTTCCACCGATTATGTTTTTGATGGTGGCGGGATTACGATAAACGGCGCCTTACGGCCTTATGTGGAGAGTGATCCGATCGATCCCAAAACGGTTTATGGCGAGAGCAAAGCGGCCGGTGAGAAAGCAGTTTTAGAAATTACACCAAAACATTTTATCATCCGAACCGCCTGGCTGTATGGCGATGGCAATAATTTTGTCAAAACAATGCTGGAGCTGGCATCAAAGCATCCCAAACTGACGGTTGTCAATGACCAGGTCGGTTCGCCCACCAGTACCGTCGATTTGGCGGCAGCGATTATCGATTTGATCCACACCGATTATTACGGCACCTATCACGGCACCTGTCAAGGACAATGCAGCTGGTATGACTTTGCGCTGGAAATTTTTAGATTATCAGGGATTGAGATCCCGGTCGAACCGGTAACCTCCGAGGAATTTGTCAGACCGGCACCGCGCCCTAAATACTCGGTGCTTGAAAACAAGGCGCTCAATGATTTAAAAATGAACAATTTCAGACCATGGCAGATTTCGCTGGCAGAATATCTAAAAGATTTAAAATAGGCACTCAAAAATAATCCTTTAAAAGAGTGGGTACTGCCAGCTTTGATGTGAACCCATATCAAAGCTGGCAGTAGCGCTTAAAATGAGTAAATAATTTTCAAGAGAAGAGGCAAAGATGAAAGGTATTATATTAGCCGGAGGTTCCGGCACACGACTTTATCCGATCACTCGGGCGGTGTCCAAACAATTACTACCCATTTATGATAAACCAATGATTTATTATCCACTAGCAACCTTGATGCTGGCTGGGATTAAAGATATTTTAATTATTTCGACACCCCACGATCTTCCCATGTTTGAACGGCTATTTGGTTCAGGGGAAGAATTGGGGTTAAATTTTTCCTATGAAATTCAGGATGCTCCCAATGGCTTGGCCGAGGCTTTCATTATTGGCGAAAAATTTATTGGCGATGACAATGTGGCACTGGTCTTAGGCGATAATATTTTCTATGGTCATGGCTTTACCGAGACAATCAGAAAAGCAGCTGAGCTACAAAGCGGGGCGGTGATTTTTGGCTACCCGGTGACTGATCCAGACCGCTATGGGGTGGTTGAGTTTGCCAAAGACGGAAGAGTTCTTTCGATCGAAGAAAAACCAGAAAGTCCTAAATCCAATTTTGCGGTGCCTGGTCTTTATTTTTATGATAATACAGTAGTCGAAATTGCCAAAAATATTAAACCGTCAGAGCGCGGCGAACTGGAAATCACCACGGTTAATGAAATTTACTTGAAACAGGGTAATTTAAGGGTAGAACTGTTTGGTCGGGGAATGGCCTGGCTGGATACCGGCACCCATGACAGCTTGATTGAAGCCTCCAATTTTGTCGAGACGATTCAAAAAAGACAAGGTCTTTATGTCGCCTGCATCGAAGAAATTGCTTATTTGCGTGATTTCATCGATCAAGACCAACTGTTGAGACTGGCAGAACCGCTGAAAAAAACAGCTTATGGACAATATCTGATCCAGTGTTCTAAAGTCAAGTAGGTGACGTGATGGCAAAGATCAATGTAATAAAGACGAGTATTGACGGATTGGTGATCATTGAACCATCGGTTTTTGGCGATCATCGCGGTTATTTTATGGAATCCTACAATGAAGAAGAATTTCATAAAGCCGGTTTAACGATGCGGTTTGTTCAAGACAATGAGTCTAAGTCCTGTCAGGGTGTCTTACGGGGACTTCATTTTCAGACCAAGTTTTCCCAGGGAAAGCTGGTTCGGGTGACCAGCGGCGAGGTTTATGATGTCGCTGTTGATTTGCGAAATGGCTCACCAACCTATGGACAATGGGCAGGGGTATTGTTAACAGCCGAAAACAAGACCATGTTTTATATCCCGGAAGGCTTTGCTCACGGCTTTTTAGTGGTATCAGAGGAAGCCGTGTTTAACTATAAATGCACCAACTTATATGCCCCGGAATACGATGGCGGAATTCGCTGGAATGACCCGGAAGTTGGGATAAAGTGGCCGCTTGAGACAATCGAGGAAGTGCTGCTTTCCGAAAAAGACAGCCAGCTGCCCTTTTTAAGTGAGATCAGCGCTAGCCTAAGATTTGAATAGAGAAACTCGATATAATAGAACTTGGATAGACAGAACTTGAATAGATAGAAATGGAGTAATCATGAAAACAGTATTAGTCACCGGTGGAGCCGGATTTATCGGCTCTAACTTTGTAAAATATATGCTCAATGCGCACCCGGATTATAAAATAATTAATGTGGATGTATTAACCTACGCCGGAAACTTGGAAAATTTAGCAGATATCGAAGGCAAGCCCAATTACGTCTTTGCCAAAGGCGATATTGTCGATCGGCCTTTTATTCAAAAGCTTTTTGATCAATACAATTTTGATACAGTAGTCAACTTTGCCGCTGAATCCCATGTCGATCGCAGCATTGAAGATCCTGAGATTTTTATCAAGACCAATGTGATGGGCACCCTGGTGCTGTTGGATGAAGCGAAAAATCACTGGCAAACTGGCAAAGACGAAAATGGCTATCCGACCTATCGGGATGGGGTGCGTTTCCATCAGGTATCGACCGATGAGGTGTATGGCGCGCTGGGAAAAACCGGCCTGTTTACCGAAGCGACCCCGATTGCCCCGAACAGTCCTTATTCAGCCTCAAAGGCCAGTGCCGATTTATTGGTGCGTTCCTACGGACAAACCTTTAAGCTGCCAACCACCATCAGCCGCTGTTCTAATAATTATGGCCCCTACCATTTTCCCGAAAAACTGATTCCGCTGATGATTTCTAACGTGGTGGCTTTAAAAAGCTTGCCGGTTTATGGTGATGGGATGCAGATCAGAGACTGGCTGCACGTTAAAGATCATTGCAGTGGCATTGATACCATCCTTGAAAAAGGGCTGGCTGGCGAGGTTTACAATATTGGCGGTAATAATGAAAAAGCCAATATCGAGATTGTCAATTTAATTATTGAGGACGTCGGTGAAATGCTCCGTTCCGGTAAATATGATATTGATAATGACGGTTCAAAAATCAGCAAAGACCTGATTACCTATGTCGAAGACCGCTTGGGCCATGACCGCCGTTATGCCATTGATAATTCAAAAATCACCGCTGAGCTGGGTTGGGAACCTTCCTATACCTTTGAAGAGGGCATTGCTGAAACGATTGAGTGGTATTTAAACAATCAGGAGTGGCTGGAGCAGGTAAAGTCGGGCGATTATCAGCAATATTATGACAAGATGTACTCAAAAAAGTAGAATAGCTGTAAAAGAAAAAGCACAGTTTTTGTGCTTTTTCATTTAAGAATAAGAATGAGGTGTCAGTTTGTACTTGTTTAAAGATTTAATGGATTATATCAGAGATTTGTATGCAAATCGGAAACTGATCCGAAAATTTTCGATCAATGATTTTAAATCCCGCTATGCGGGGTCTTTTTTAGGTATTATGTGGGCCTTTATTCAGCCGACGGTCACCATTGCGGTCTACTGGTTTGTTTTTGACGTGGGTCTGAAGTCTTCTCCTACTGGCGGGATACCCTTTATTTTATTTTTAATCACCGGGATCATTGTCTGGTTCTTCTTTTCCGAGTGTCTGGTAAATGGCACCAATTGTTTTCGGGAGTACAGTTATCTGGTCAAAAAAGTAACTTTTAATATCAAAATATTACCAACGGTTAAGATCATCTCTTCGTTATACACCCATGTCTTTTTTATTGCCTTTGCGGTGGTGATGATGTTCTTATATAGTCAGCCGATCACCCTGCATCTGGTTCAGATTATTTACTATCTGATCTGCTTGATTGTCTTTTTAACCGGTTTGACCTGGGTGACTGCCTCGCTGCAACCATTTTTTACGGATATTTTGCAATTTATCAATGTCGGGATGCAGGTGCTTTTCTGGGGAACACCGATTCTTTGGGATGTCAATATCTTTCCGCCAAGACTGCTGTGGATTTTAAAGCTAAATCCGCTATATTATATTGTTCAGGGATATCGCGAGAGCTTTTTTGGAACCGGCTGGTTTTGGGAGCACCCGGCGATGACAGCATATTTTTGGGGTTTTTCATTTGTAATGCTGCTAATCGGAATTGCCGTGTATCGAAAACTAAGACCGCATTTTGCTGATGTCTTATAAAGAAATGTTGATCACAGATCAGTGGAGGAAATTATGTCAGATGTGGCAATAAAAATAGCAGAAGTGACAAAAATATACCAACTCTATAAACGGCCGATGGATCGCTTAAAAGAATCAATGAGCCTGATCCGAAAAAAAGAATACCATCAAAAGTTTTATGCCCTTAATAATATCAATTTGGAAATTAAAAAAGGTGAATCGATTGGAATTGTGGGTAAGAACGGATCAGGGAAGTCAACCCTGCTCAAAATCATTTCCGGGGTACTGACCCAAAGTAAGGGCCAGGTTTATGTAGATGGGAAGGTTTCGGCGCTTTTAGAGTTGGGCACCGGCTTTAACCCGGAGTATACTGGCATCGAAAATATCTATGCCAATGGTCTGATCATGGGCTATAGTAAGGAAGAAATGGATGAACGGTTGGATGATATTGTCAACTTTGCCCAAATTGGCGAGTATATTTATCAACCGGTTAAAACCTATTCCAGCGGGATGTTTGCCCGGTTGGCTTTTGCCACCGCCATCAATGTCGATCCGGAAATTTTAATTGTCGATGAGGTGCTGGCGGTAGGGGATGCAAAATTTCAGATTAAATGCATCAATAAGATGGAAGAGTTTAAAGCATCGGGAAAAACAGTGCTCTTTGTATCGCACACCCTCGAACAAATCAAACGTTTTTGCAGCAAAGGGATCTGGATTGACCAGGGCGAAATGCGGATGTTTGATGAGGTGACCCATGTCATAGATATGTATGAAAGCGAAATGCTCAAAGAAGCCATGGAACAAAAAGCCCTTGATGAGGGGAATCCGATGGCAAAAATAATGGAAATCGATGCCCATCTGGGGAAAATCACCGCCGTCAGCTGCAACACTGAAACGCTTAAGACCTTTGATGACTTTAGTGTCGATATTGAATATGAGTTATATGATGATGTAAAAAGCGAACCGCTGGTGGGAGTAGCCTTTTATACCATTGACCGCCAGTATATCTTTGGTCCGAACACCCACTTGGATGAGTTCAAGATCCCCAAAACAAAGGGCATCCATAAGGTTCGTTATGTGGTGCCAAGCTTACCGCTGCTGGGCGGGAAATACGAGGTCGATGTCGGCCTTTTTGCCAATAAAAGCATTGTCAATCTGGACTACGAAACAGCTGCCTTTGTGATCTCGGTGGTGGCCGATTATTTCACTGAGGGTCTGGTACATATGGAACATCAATGGCAAATAATAAAGGATTAGAGAAAGGTTATTGGGATGGAAAAGAAATCAGTTATTGAACAAGAAGAAATAAAATATTTCATCGATAAAATTGTCAAAGACGAAGCGAGTCGCTGTGCCACGGTTCAGGGATGGGCCTTTAATACCAAAACCAAGGAACCGGTTGAATTGTATTTGTTGGGCAAAGAAGCGGTTGGGGTTCAATTCAAACGGGATTTTAGAATTGACGTCAATAACAAGTATGTTTTACCGGATGATGCCAAGGTCGGTTTTATTATTGAATTCGATGAAAATACCTATGGAGAAAAGCTGAAGCTTAAATTAAAAGATGACAATAATATCCGCGTCGTGCCAGTAAATTTGAAAAAAAATTATGACTATTTAAAAAAACCGAATCTCTTTAATGCCAAGCGACTGGCCGGTGTGACAACCCGAACCCTGGGCTATCTCGGCCGTAATGGACTAAAGAACACGATCCGCAAAATAAAGTTTGAACTGAAGTATAAAAACCAGGAAAACTATGATTTCTGGATTGATGTTCATGAAGATTATGATCGAAAAACAGTCAGCGAAGAAATTAGAAAATTTTCCTATAAACCTAAGGTATCGATTGTTATGCCGGTATATAATGTAGAAGAACAATGGCTCAGAGCCTGCGTTGATTCGGTTTTAAATCAATATTACGACAATTGGGAATTATGTATCGCTGATGATTGTTCTACCGATATCCATATTAAGCCCTTATTGGAAGAATTCAAAAGGCTGGATTCCCGGATCAAGGTGGTTTATCGGGAAGAGAATGGCCATATTTCAGAGGCGTCAAACTCGGCGTTGGCAATTGCCACTGGCGAATTTATCGGGCTTTTGGATAATGACGATACCCTGGCCGAGTTTGCTCTATACGAAGTGGTTAAATTATTAAACGAACATCCGGAAGCAGATCTAATTTATAGTGATGAAGACAAGTTAAGTGAAGATAATAAACGTAGCCAACCCTTTTTTAAAACCGACTGGGCGCCGGATATTCTGCTGGCAACCAATTATATCTGTCACTTTGGGGTGTACCGCAAAACCATTATCGATCAAATCGGTGGCTTTAGAAAAGGCTATGAAGGTGCCCAGGATTATGATCTGGTACTGCGCTTCACCGAGAAAACCGATCGGATTTTCCATATCCAAAAGATCTTGTATCACTGGCGGATGATCAGCAATTCTACGGCGGTCAATCCGGAGTCAAAAGGTTATGCCTTCGAAGCGGGTCTTAAGTCTCTCGAAGATGCCCTAGCAAGAAGATCGATCAAAGGCACGGTTAGTCATGGGGCTTTTCCCGGGGTTTATAATATTGACTATGAGATTGTCAATGATGGCTTAGTCTCGGTGATTATTCCAACCCGCGATAATGCTGCGGATTTAAAAGGCTGTATCGATTCGATTTTTGAGAAAACGATCTATCAGAATTTTGAAATTATCGTTGCTGATAATGGTAGCGAAAAAGAAGAAACCTTCAAATTGTTTGAATTCTATACCAAAAAATACAAAGATCAGTTTAAGGTGGTAAGGATTGATATCCCCTTCAACTTTTCACAAATAAATAATCTTGCTGCTAAAGAAGCAAATGGCGAGTATCTGCTGTTTCTCAATAATGATATCACCGTGATCACTAAAGGTTGGATGAAGCGGATGGTCAGCCTGGCGCAACAGGATCATGTTGGTGCAGTCGGGGCAAAGCTTTATTATCCTGACGATACCATCCAGCATGCTGGCGTCTTACTGGGAATGGGCGGCGTTGCCGGACATGGCCATGTCGGTTATCCCCGCGGTGATTATGGTTATTTTGGTAAACTGGTGACCACCAATAATTACACATCGGTGACAGCGGCCTGTATGATGGTGAAACGGGAAGATTTTGACCGGGTTAACGGCTTTGAAGAAAAACTGACAGTCGCCTTTAATGATGTCGATTTGTGCCTTAAACTTTATGAACTGGGCAAATTTAATGTCTGGCTGCATAATGTCGAGCTCTACCACTACGAATCTAAATCTCGTGGAGCAGAAGACACCTATTCAAAATATAAGCGCTTCAACAGCGAAATCAAATATATGAAAGACCATTGGTTAAAATATATTAAGAATGACCCCTATTATAATCGAAACCTAACCCGCGTTGATGGAAACTATGCAATAAGTGTCGATATCGTCGGTTATGTCAAGGGAAAAACCAAGGAAGATGAAGAGAATGATATTTAACTTAAGCGTTCATAAGATGTAACGAATAAATTGACGGTGTAAAATAACTGTGATATTATCGTTACATCTATAAGTATAATGACAGCAGGCAATGATTTTAAGAAAGGAGGAAAATAATGGAGTCGATTAAAAAAAGAAGAAAGCAAATTGCTTTAGTGGGGGTAGGAATCCTTATCTTGTTTACTTTCTTTGCAAATTTCAGCCTGACTGTTAATGCTGCAAGCACAACAATCATCATAAATCCGGGGCATTTAGTTGGGGTTGATCCTGGTGCAGTCAACGGCAGTACCGGGATTCGCGAGGTTGATCTCAACAATGCCTTGGCAATCAAGGTTGTTGCAACCCTTAGAGCAAGTGGTTATAATGCGATGCTGAGCCATCCGGTTCCTGGCAATCCAGGCTTACCGACGATGCTGCCAAGCGCGCCGGTTTATTCATCATTTTCGACAACGATCTGTAATAAAGCAAATCAAATGAATGCCGATCTCCTGCTTAGTATTCATCATA
Organism: uncultured Acetobacterium sp.; assembly: GCF_927416815.1. Classification (NCBI taxonomy): domain Bacteria; kingdom Bacillati; phylum Bacillota; class Clostridia; order Eubacteriales; family Eubacteriaceae; genus Acetobacterium; species uncultured Acetobacterium sp. The sequence goes on from NZ_CAKMJU010000030.1 coordinate 27,253, forward strand.
ACTCCGGCGGTGCGACTGCCAGCGGTTATGAGTTTTATTGGAGCTCTTATCATCCAACGGTCGATAACAATGGGATTTACCAGAAAGCCGGATTATGGGGCGATGGATCACTTGCAGATTTAGATGCAACGCCGCCAGCTATTGCGTTAATGTCAAAAGAACTGGCAAATATTCTCAATACAAATTTCAAGGCCAATCTGACCCACGTTCCCAGTCGCAATAAGATTGTTGAACGGGATGATGCGATTACCAGGAAAACCAGCATGCCTTCAGTTTTGATTGAAGCTGGCTTTGTGTCGAACAGTGCCGAATCATTGAAATTAGCCGATGGAGCCAATCAACAAAAGATGGCCGACCAGATTCTGGCCAGCGTCAAAGAGCTTTTTGGAGCCTCAACAACACCGATGACCGCAACCGGCTTTAGTGCGACTGTCAGTGGCGATAAAATCACGGCAACGGTTAAAGGCGTTACAGCCCCCAATGGCTTGCAGGTGATCTATATCCCCACCTGGAGTGATGAGGGTGGACAGGATGACTTAAAATGGTACACCGCCACCAAACAAAGTGATGGAAATTTTACGGCAACAATTGATGTAAAAGATCACGGTTTTGATAGCGGTAATTATCAATTGCATTGTTATGGTGTCGATGCATATGGCAAGTACACCTTACTCGGCAATACAACTGCCACTGTTACGGCCTCAGTTCAGGAAAAAATGACGGCAACCAGTGTCACGAGCAGCGTATCCGGTAATAACATTACAGCAACGGTAAAAGGGATAGTAGCCCCCAATGGCATCACTTCAATGTCGATACCAATTTGGAGCGAAACTGGCGGTCAGGATGATCTTAAGTGGTATACCGCGACTAGACAAGCGGATGGCAGCTACAAGCTAGTGATTGATATTAAAGATCATAACTACGATGGCGGCAGCTACAATATCCACGCCTATGGAACAGATAACAACAATAAGATGACCTTTTTAGGTAGTAGCTTAGCAACCGTTAAAGTCGATACAATGACAGTGGCTAGTATCGCAGGAACGGTTTCGGGCAGTAAAATCACAGCAACGATTAAGGGCATCACCGCGCCAAATGGGATCACCGATATGGCAGTCCCAATCTGGAGTGAAACTGGTGGTCAAGATGACATCAAATGGTATACCGCCACCAAACAAAGTGATGGTAGCTATAAGGTAACGATTGACATCAAGGATCATAACTTTGATGGTGGAGCCTATAACATCCATGCTTACGGCAAAGATAGCAATGGAAAAATGACCTTTGTCGGGGCAACTACCGTTAATGTAATTGTTGAGCCGATGACAGCGACTAGCGTGACAGCAAGTGTGTCCGGCAATAAAATTACAGCAACGATTAAAGGGATCTATGCTCCTAATGGGATCAAGTCAATTTCATTCCCGATCTGGAGCGATGTCGGCGGACAGGATGATATCAAATGGTACACCGCCACCAGACAAAGTGATGGCAGCTACAATGTGACTGTCGATATCAAGGATCATAACTATTCAGGTGGAGCCTATAGTATCCATGTTTATGGAACCGACAATAATGATAAAATGACCTTCTTAGGTAATACCTCGGCCAGTGTGGCGACATCGCCAATGTCGGCATCAACAGTTGCGGCAACGGTAATGGAAAATATTATTACGGTCAAGGTTAGCGGAATAATCGCCCCCAATGGAATCAATAGTATTCAGATCCCAAGCTGGAGTGATGTAAATGGTCAAGATGACATTAAGTGGTATACTGCTACCAAACAAAGCGATGGCAGCTACCAGGCGATCATTGATGCCAAAAACCATAAGGGTGATAGTGGTACCTATTCAATTCATGCCTATGGGGTTGAAGCTGATGGTCGAATGGTATTTTTGGGCAACACCGCTGTGAGTGTCCGCTACGTGGAAACCCCGATTATGGGGGCAACCACCGTGACGGCGGCTCAGCTGGTGGCCTATTATAAAAGCACCGGAAGCGTTTATCCCCAACATTACAATGATCTGGGTGTTAATCTGGAAAAATTTGTGGAGCTTTACATTCAGGAATGCAATATTGAAGGGGTTCGCGCCGAGGTCGCCTTTGCTCAGGCGATGCTGGAAACCGGTAATCTACGCTTTGGTGGTGATGTTAAAGTGACCCAATTTAACTTTGCCGGGCTTGGAGCCACCGGCGGCGGCGTACCGGGATTTGATTTTGCAGTGGCTTACGGTAGCAACAGTACCGGACTTCAAACTGGAATCCGCGGTCATGTCCAGCATTTAAAATGTTATGCCAGCAGTGCGCCGTTAAAGCAAGCCAATGTTGATCCAAGATGGAACAATTCCCTGCGTTTAAAAGCTATTTCAGTTGAAGAGCTAGCGGGAACTTGGGCAGCTGACCTAACCTACGCAGGTAAGGTTAAGACGATTATGAAAAAGTTTTAATTTGAATGCGTATTAGTTAAGTACGTTTAATTTGAAAAAGTTTTATTTTGAAACAGAGCCAAAACAGTTTGGCTCTGTTTTTTAAAATTAGCAGAAAGAAATGAGGATGCGGAAGTGAAGAGAAAAATCGGGATAAGGTCGTTGGTTGTTATCGGACTGATCGTTGTGCTTTTTCTACCAGGCCAAATTTTTGCACAGGAATCATCGGAGCCGGTTAATCCAGTGACAATGGTAGCAATAGAAACGCCAGAAATGGCTGATCCAGAACAAGCGCTGTTAAAAGAAGATGTAGAAGTAACCGAAGAAGTGCCAGCGAATCGACCGGATACAGAGATAAAAGATCCGGACGAAGCAGTAATTGATGAAAAAAAACCAATTGTAGAGCCCGAAGAGATCGTTACAACGGCGCTGGACTTTAGCGATGTAATCGTAACCATCTCGCCGGTTTCCGATAACACGACCCTGTTTACCATCAGTACCCTTGGTTATGCCGGGAAAACCGGAATCGGTAAGGTTATGTTTCCAGTATGGTCAGAGCGAAATGGTCAGGACGATATCCGTTGGTATCAGGGATCAAAAAATAGTCAAGGTGAATATAGCATCACCGTAGATATTAAAGACCACGGATTTGAAACCGGCGACTATCATGTTCATACTTATATATATGGATTAAGCGGAGAGGTGATTAAGACCGATGTGAATAAACATCGTCTGGAAACGCCCAAATCTTCTATCACAGTTGGAGCAGTTATAAACAATGCCTACACGATTCAAATAAATGGAGTGAGCAATCCTCAGGGCGTTACCGGGGTGAGTTTCCCTACTTGGAGTCAGGTAAACGGTCACGATGATATCCGCTGGGAAAAGGCGGCCTATATGGGTAATGATACCTGGGAAGCGACGATTTCGATCATTAATTATAAACGGAGTTATGACACCTTTATTACGCATGCCTATGTGACCAATAAGGACGGTCAACAAAAATACAGTGGATCTGCTGAGCAGGTGATCGCCAATCCATTTTTGGCGGAACCTTTAAAAATAAAAGTCGCGCAGGACAAGGTTAGCTCAAAATTTTCGATCAGCACTGAAAATTGTAAAGGCAAAAGTGGCCTTAAAAGTGTTGCCTTTGCGGTATGGTCAAATCGTAATGGTCAGGATGAACTGAAATGGTATCAGGGCGAACTGGGACCCGATGGTGAGTTTTATGCCTACGTTGATATTGAGAACCACGGCTTTGAAACAGGTTTCTTTATTGTTCACGCCTATCTCCAGGGAATAAGGGGGGATAACATTGCTTTTAGTAATTCTGAATATACGATGCCTGTTATTAGCCCGACCATCGAATACGATAACGCGGTGCTCAACAATACCTTTAAAGTGCGGATTAAAAATGCCAGAAATGAAAATGGCGTCTCAAGCATTCTGTTTCCGACCTGGAGTAGTGCTAATGGACAGGATGATGTGCGTTGGGAACAGGCAAACTACATTGGCAATCATACCTGGGAAGCGACCATCAATTTAAAAAACTACAATATTATAGTGGACGAGTTTATTTCGCATGCATATCTAGCCGATAAAAATGGCAAATTTGTCTTTGTGAAAGAATCAAGTAAGAAGGTTCTGCAGAATACCGCCACGATTTATGGTTTTTATAATTATCCCTTGAATAAAAATTACAAACCAAATCCCAGCGACCCAACCGATTGGTTTGGTCCAAGATGGGGAGACATCCACGAAGGTATTGATATCCCCGCACCCTATTATGCACCCTGTTATGCAGTCGGCAATGGCCTTGTCGAACGTGCTGGCTATTTTATGGGATATGGACGTTATGTCAGGATTCGCACAACCGATCGGTATGGGGAAAGTGTGTCCTTCTTTTACGGGCATCTACAAGAGATCAATGTCGGCGTTGGACAAACAGTGAGCAAGGGTCAGAAGATTGGATCAGTCGGTGGATCAGGATATGTTTCTAAGGACAAGTATGCCGACAATGCCTATGGGCCACACCTCCATTTTGGGGCCATTGCCAATGCCGATGATGCCTGCGTCAATCCCGAAATATGGATCGATTTCCATAACCCATACAGCAACGCTAATTGATGAATAATAAGAATTGATGAAGTGCTAAAATTAATGAAGTGCTAAGAAAAGCGACAGGGACAAGGTTCCTGGTCGCTTTTTGTTTAGTAAAAGATCATCCTGTGTTATAATAATACGGACTTATTGATGGCGATAAAAAGGATGGTTTTATGAAGAGTGACGTTTCAGTGATTATTCCGAATTACAATGGTGAAAAATTTATAGCAAATTGTCTGGATAGTATAATGGTGCAAAGTTTTTATGAGTTCGGGCGCTTAGAAATCATTGTCGTCGATGATTGTTCCACGGATACGAGTGTCGAGATTATAAAAACCTATAAAAACGTAACGCTCATTGAAAACCCGGTCAATGCTGGTTTTGATCGGTCTGTGAATCAGGGGATTTTAGCCAGCAATGGCAAGTACTGCCTGCTTTTAAATAATGATGTGGTGGTTGACCCTGATTTTGTACGCTATTTATATTTGCATATCGATGATGATCAGGGGATCTTTTCGGTGAGTTCAAAAATGATTCGTTATTATGAACGTGATAAACTCGATGACACCGGTGATTTTTATAACATTCTGGGCTGGGGTTATAAACGGGGGGATGGGCAGTCGGTCGCGGCGTATCATAATGCAAGCCCGATTTTTAGTGCCTGTGCTGGAGCGGCGATTTACCGCCACGCGGTTTTAACTGAGATTGGTCTTTTTGATGAAGCCTTCTTTGCCTATATGGAAGATATCGACATTGGCTACCGCGGCTTGATTTATGGCTATAAAAACTGCTACGAACCGAAAGCTATCTGTTATCATATTGGTAGTGCGACCACCGCGGAAGGACAAAAATACAGCCCCTTCAAGGTGCAGATTTCTGCCCGCAACAATATTTATGTGGCCTATAAGAACATGCCCTTGCTGCAGTTGCTGGTGAATAGTCCGTTTTTAGTGGTGGGTTTCATCGTGAAATACGTGCTTTTTTTAAAAAGGGGTTTCGGTAAAGATTATGCGGCTGGCATTAAGGCAGGCTTGAAAAACTATAAAAAGGTAGAAAAAGTACCCTTTAAAGCTAAGAATCTTAAAAATTACTTTTTGATTGAATTTCAATTGATCTTAAATGTTTTTCGAATGATTGAAAATAAGCGGATGAAGTAGGTAATCCTGACATAGGCCTTCCATATTTGCAAGGATTATGGTAAAATATAATGTCTTTTGAAAGACAAAACGGCTTAAGAAAGGCTAAAAATGGATTTATCAATTATTATTGTTAACTATAAAACAGAAGAATTGACATCGAATTGTATTGATTCAATTATAAAAAGCAATACCAAAGGACTCAACTATGAAATCATTCTAGTCGACAACGCTTCAGAAGATGGCAGCGTGGAAGCGATAAAAAAACAGTTCCCGACTGTGACAATTATAAAAAATCCCGAGAATCTGGGCTTTTCGAAGGCCAATAACATTGGTATTGCAGCCTCGACGGGAGAGTATATTCTGTTACTTAATTCCGATACAATTGTCGACTTGAATACCCTAAAAGGGGTGATGGCATTTATCAGAGATCATAAACATGTTGGAGCACTGGGATGTAAGATCCTGCTAGCTTCGGGTAAGCTGGATCCGGCCTGCAAACGGAGTTTTCCGACTCCCCTGAATGGGCTTTATCACAGCCTTAATCTGGATATGGCTTTTCCCGAGAGTATCCGTTTTGGCGCCTATAACCTGACCTATGTGGATGAGAATAAAACCTGCTCGATTGATTGTATTATGGGTGCCTTTATGCTGGTTCCCAAAGCTGTCATTGATGTGGTGGGGATGCTCGATGAAGATTTTTTTATGTATGGGGAAGATATCGACTGGTGTTACCGGATTAAACAGGCCGGCTATCAGATTATCTACTATCCGGAATTCCGGATTTTTCATCATAAAAAAGCCAGCGGGATTGGAAAGCGAAACCCCAAGGTGATTGCTGCCTTCTATGACTCGATGATAATTTTTTACAATAAACATTATCAGCATAAATATAATGGTCTGACCCGCTGGGCGGTGACTACCGGTACGACGATTCTCAAAAAAATGGCTCTGGCTAAAAATAAGCGACGAAAATAAGGGTAAGAAAGGGGAGATAAAAAATGATCAAAAGTAATCAGCGATTTTTTAACTTTATTCTGGTATTATTGGATATTGGTGTTGTAACGGCTTCCCTTTTATTTGCCTGGTACATCCGGTTTGTCTCACCATTTTTTGACGATGGGGTACGCACTATGAATTTAAGGGCTTATATTGAGTTGTTGGGTATTATTATCCCGCTCTATTTAATCCTTTTTGTTTTTTTTGGTCTCTATCAACCCTATCGAAAACAGCGGTTTTTTAAAGAGTGCCGCGAAATAATATTTGCTAATATCATTGGGATTGCGATTCTAATGTCAGCCTTGTTTACGCTAAAGAGTATTCATTTTTCTCGAATCATGTTGGGGATTTTCTTTTTGACATCGACTATTTTGATGATTGTCGAGCGGGGCTCGCTACGAAAAATTTTAAGAATGGCCAGAGAGCGCGGTTTTAATATCAAGTATATTATTATTGTCGGAGCAGGCAGCATTGGCCAGACCTTCGCCGCAAAGGTTGTTGGCGATCGGCAGCTGGGTTATAAGGTCACCGGGTATGTCGATGATTACTATCATAAAAGCGATAAGGATGGAATCCCGATTTTGGGAACTACCAAAGAGATGAATAAAATCCTCGAAGAGTATCAGGTCGATGAGGTCATCATTGCCTTGCCCAACACCAGTTTTAAACGGATTGATGAGGTCATTGATATCTGTGAATATCAGGGCATTAAAACCCAGATCATCCCGGATTATTTTAATTTGATTCAGGGGACCAAGGCTTATTTTGACGAGCTGGATGGCATACCGCTGATCAATACCCGCTATATTCCCCTGGATCAACCCCTAAATAAGTGGGTCAAGCGGCTGATTGATATTATTCTGTCGATTCTGATTCTGGTACTGATATCGCCGATTTTGCTCGTCACGGCAATCCTGGTAAAACTAACTTCCCCGGGGCCGGTTATCTATAAACAGATTCGGGTCGGGATGGGGCGTAAAGAATTCTGGATCTATAAATTCCGGTCAATGCGCTGTGATGCCTCGATTACATCGGGAGATGTGGGGTGGACCACGGCTGATGATCCCCGAAAAACGAAATTCGGAACATTTATCCGCAAAACCAGTATCGATGAGTTGCCACAGTTTATCAATGTTTTAAAAGGTGATATGAGTATCGTTGGGCCACGGCCAGAGCGACCCCACTATGTCACCCAATTTCAGCATGAGATTCCCAAATATATGATTAAGCATCATGTTAGACCAGGGATCACCGGCTGGGCGCAGGTTCAAGGATGGCGGGGCGATACCTCGATCCATAAACGAATTGAATGTGATATTGAGTATATCGAAAAATGGACCCTGTGGTTCGATGTCAAAGTTTTTTTTATGACCTTTAAGGCGGTGTTTGAGAGTGGGTATTGATGAGGGTGACTAACAGATGAATCGAGGACTCGGTCAGATTAAAGATAAGCTTGACATTTTTGCTTTATTCAAAAAGAGCCGCATGCAAATCAGGGAGCGTTGGCTCTATGCCGTGCTGGGCGGGATTGTTTTTTTTGGATCGCTTTTTATATTTGATGGCTGGAGTGGGCTGGCGCTGACGATTTCTAGCGTGGCTACGGTGATGATTATGCTATTGATTGTCTTGATGGGCAAGGTCTTATATCGGGATGCGTTTTTGACAATTGTGTGTTTTGGGATACTTTTTTGTCTGCTCACGCCGGTTTTGGATACCCCGGATGAAACGGCTCATCTGGCCAGAGCCATGTATCTGGCCCGGGGAAAGATTTTTGTCAGTCAGGAAGATTCACAATTGCTAATCAGTGAAGACTATGAGCTGATCTATGATCAATCCCAAAAGACATTGTTTGAAAATGATTTAAATGTTCATGACAGTGGTATTTTAATGATTGAAAGTGACGGATTGAAGGCAACCAATGCATACGCCTTTATCTCCTATCTGCCCCAAGCTTTGGGCATTGGCTTTGGAAGAATGGTTAATTTAAGTGTGCTATGGTCATATTATCTAGGTAGAATATTTAATCTACTCTTTTATGCAACCATGATTGCGCTGGCAATTAAGATAACGCCCTTGTTTAAGCAGGTCTTTTTTATTGCCGGAACGATCCCGATGGGAATTTACATTGCCGCCTCATATAATCAGGATGCCTTTGGAATTGGGATTATATTTGTAACCCTAGCCTTTTATTTTAGATTATTAAGTAAAGAAGATCATCAGATCAAAGTGCTTGAAATAGTTGGCTACACCGGTTTATGCATGCTGATTACAGTGACGAAATTTCCCTTTGTTTTGCTGGTATTATTGCCAGCATTTATTCCCTTTCGAAAGTTTGACAAAGCTGCCTATCAATGTGTTTTTCTGGGAATCATCCTGGCAGCCGGTTTTTCGCTGGCCTGGATGAACTTTTATACAGCGATTCCCCATCCCTTTGTTCCCGAAGGGGTGAATATGATCAAACAGCTCCAATTTCTGGTGGGAGATCCCATCGCAAATATGCAAATGATGGGACTTAATCTTTTAGAGGGAAGCATCAATTACCTGATGCTATTTAATTTTGGTTGGCTGTCTTATGGGTCGAATGGACTGGGGTTGCTGTATCTATTTTTTTATGGATCAGTCGCAGTTTTTTATCCACGCGAATTGCGGCAAAGTCGCTTGACGCGAATCGGCGCCTTGTTGATCACAGTGGGAATTTATGTAGGGATCACGCTGTCGATGTATTTAACCTGGACACCGGTTGGATCAAGTGTTGTTAATGGTGTGCAGGGCCGCTACTTCATTGGTTTTTTACCACTGATTCCGCTAATGCTGAATATCGGACCAGCTTTTAAACAGCTGGATCAGCTTCAGGTCAAGCATTATTATAATATCGTGACCCTGGTGCCGGTCTATTTCTTAATTATGTCGTTCACATTGACATTAAAACAATATTATTAAGCGTGTAAAACAAGTGAAAAATTCGAAGGATGCGAGAATGATGCAGACTATTAGGCGGTAGTCGATGTGTTAGGGTGGTTAATTCATGATAGAGTTTTATAATCGTTACAAAAAAATAGGATGGAGTCTTTTAATCATTATCGCTGTGCCGCTGCTGGTAGAGAGTTACTTTTTAATTATTGAAACCGTCATTTCACCAAATGATTTGTTTAGATCAGATTTTTATGATAATTTTTTCGTATTGATAAAATTAAAACGATTAATCATTCTTTTTTTATTAGTACTTTTGGGGGTCGGGCTGTTTAACCACTTTGGCAAAGAGACAATTTTTTATTATCTCTATCAGTATCGGTATGGACTAGGAGCGTTGTTTCTAATTGGCTGTGTGCTATTTGAAATACATGGTTCCTCGATTCAATATTGGGAGAATTTCTTTCAGGACTCAAAGCATTTTGAAACATGGATTGGCATCAGCAGAAGCATCCGCAGTGATGAATGGGCGGTTAATACGCCAATGATGATTTCACAGTATTTTAATGGGGCGGCGCCTTTTCCGTATTTTAGTGAGACGATCCGGGGCGCATTGACCGATGTCTTTATTATTTATGGACAACCGGTGCTAAATATCGTTGAAATATTTAGACCTTTTCACTGGGGATATCTACTGTTTTCACCAGCCAAGGGCCTTTCTTTTTTTTGGATCGGGCGGATCATGGGATTGTTTTTCGTATCATTTGAATTGGCAATGATACTCGGCAATAAAAATAAGCATTTAGCTGTGATCTATGGACTACTTGTGACCTGGGCGCCAATTGTACAGTGGTGGTTTGCGGTTAATGGCTTGGTCGAAATGCTTATTTTTGGTCAATTGGCAGTGATCATGGTTGATCGCTATCTTAATACCCACCGCTACGATCAGCGGTTTTTATTCGCGCTGGTATTTTTAATATGTGCTGGTGGATATGTGCTGACCTTTTATCCGGCCTGGCAGATCCCGTTGGCCTATGTATTTCTGGTGTTATTTATTGGGATAGTATACGAGAATCGCGAAAAAATTGCTTTTAAGATGAAGGATCTGGCGATTATAGCGGCTTTGATTCTGGCTTTTGTTTGTGCAATGGGATATATTTTAGTCATGTCCTATGATACAATTCATTTAGTTATGGGAACCGTATATCCTGGAGCGCGCTTTGAAACAGGTGGCGGACAATTATATCGCTATTTTCTTTACCCGGGAAATTTGTTTTTTGTTACCTCCCGGGAGTTGTCTTATTCAAATATAAATGAGTTGGCCACCTTTTTTGATTTTTTCCCCGCCGGCATTATTATGGCACTGTGGGTGCTGGTGATCGAAAAGAAACAGGATGCATATCTGATTCTCTTTTTAATCAGTTTTTTTATTCTAAGCGCGTTTTGTCTGGTCTCCTGGCCGGATTGGCTGGCTTCTGTCAGCCTGTTAAGCCATGCTCAGCCAGCCCGGGTATTTTTGGCAATTGGGTTTTTAAATCTGCTATTATTGATGCGCGCACTACCCTTGATTGAAACAGAATTTTCGGGTTGGCTCAAAGTAAGCTTGGCGATAACAATAGCACTGATCATATCGGTAGGATCAAAGATTATCTATCATGGCTACCTGGATTTTAGAATGTTTAGTCTGGTTCTGCTCTTCTTGGTATTTATATTTTACCTATTGCTTAGTTGGAGTAAAGTAAAAATGCAAGAGCTATTGCTGGTGATAACTATTCTGCTTGTATTTGTTTCAGGAATGTTCGTAAATCCGGTTGTCAATGGTTTAGACGTTATTCTTGATCAACCACTGATCAAAATGATCAAAGAAACAGCCGATAGCTCGGATGCCTTATGGATTGTTGATTCAGAAGCGGGAGCGGGATATCCTTTAAACAATCTCCCGATTATGGCTGGTGCAGCGACGATTAATTCAACAAATGTATACCCTAATCTAGAACGCTGGCAAAGCCTGGATCCGGATCGATCAGACGAAGGGATTTATAACCGCTATGCTCATATTACAATTAGTTTATCAGATCATGATGAAGAAAGCAGTTTTATCCTGGATTCAGCCGATTTAATAACGATTAGGCTAAGCACCAGGGATTTAGAGAAACTGGAGGTTGGTTATGTTCTATCAAAAAGAGATCTCAGCGTTTTTTCAAATGAAGCAGTTAGTTTTATCCCGATAGAAAGCGCCAATGGGTTTACAATATATCAATTAAAATATCTAATAAATTGAGAGGTGAAAAAATGGAAGAGAATAGAAAAACAGCAATACTCATTCCCTGCTACAATGAATCGAAAACGATCGAAAATGTAATCAAGGATTATCAGGCAGTGATGCCCCATGCAACGATCTATGTTTATGATAACAATTCGTCGGATGGCACCGATGAGATCGCCAGAAAAGCCGGAGCGACGGTGCGATATGAGTATCGTCAGGGTAAAGGCAATGTGGTACGATCGATGTTTCGAGAAATCGATGCAGACTGTTATATTATGACCGATGGTGACGATACCTATCCGGCAGAGTTTGCTTTGGAACTGGAAAAACAAATATACAGTAAACAGGCGGATATGGCCATAGGTGATCGGCTTTCTTCGACGTATTTTACTGAAAACAAGCGCCCTTTTCACAATATTGGCAATGTCCTGGTAAGAAAACTGATCAACGTGATATTTAAGGCCGGTGTAAAAGATATTATGACTGGGTCTCGCGGATTTACCAAAGAATTTGTTAAATCCTTTCCGGTGACGTCAAAAGGATTTGAAGTTGAAACAGAGATGACCATCTTTGCTTTGGACAATAATTTCAAAATTGTCGAAGTGCCGATTGATTATCGGGATCGACCAGAAGGCAGTGAGTCCAAGCTGAACACCTATTCTGATGGTTATAAGGTGCTAAAAACAATCGGAACCCTTTTTAGAGACACCAAGCCCTATGCATTTTTTTCGATCATCTCGCTAATTTTACTGGCGGTTGGTGGGGCATTCTTTGTGCCAATATTACTTAATTATCTGGAAACGGGCACTGTCGCCAGATACCCGACCCTGATTGTCATTACCTCACTGTGGATTATTGCGATTATCAGTTATTTTTGTGGGGTAATTCTGGAAGTATTAAAAAAACAGCATCGTCATAATTTTGAAAGAAATTTAAATTTACTTAATGAACTATGGCTTAAGAATGAAGATAAATCGTAGAAATGAGGAAAAAATGGTTGAATTATTATTGAAATCAAAATTAGAGCAGGGAATTCGTTTTGTCAAGGAACATCGATTGCTGGTTTTTATGGCGGCAATCATCCTCTTTAAGCATGTGTTGCTGACTGGTTTGCCAATCTTTGCCCATCCCGGAGCTGATCATGATGATGGGATGATGGTAAAAATGGCAGAAGCCCTGTTAAATGGACAATGGTTAGGCGAGTATCATGAATTGACCCTGGTAAAAGGTTTGTTCTTTCCTTTGTTTCTGGCCGTCAATGCGCTATTTGGGATTCCCTATAGTGTAGCTGTGCCTGGATTTTACACCGTCGCCTGCGTGATTTTTATTGTTGGTAGCAGAAAACTGTTTAAAAACGAATGGCCGCTTTATTTTATTTTCGCGGTCTTAATGCTAAACCCAATTTCTTTTGCCAATGAGACCTTTACCCGGGTGTATCGGAACAGTCTGATTGCCGGTCAGGTTTTGATTATCAGTGGAAGTCTGATCGCGGTTTACCTCAATCGTTTTGAAAAAAATAGCAAGCTGGCTTTCTGGGCAGTTTTGAGTGGCCTTGGGGTAGCGTCACTGTGGCATTCCCGAGAAGATGGCATCTGGATTATTCCGTTGGTATTAGGAGTCATTTTGATCAGCTGGGGAACCTTTTATTTTAACAAGGAACTGCGCTTGAAGGACAAGCTAACAAAGGGAGCGATTGTCGGTTTACCGGTTGCGATCTTGATTTTATCAACAGTGTTGATCGCTTCAATTAATTATGCCTATTATGGGATCTATACGACTAATGAATTAAATGATAGCCATTATACCAAGACCATCCAGCTGATCTACTCAGTGGAAGCGATTGAAGCGGTTCATAACGTTTCAGTACCGCGCAGTTCGATGGAAAAAATTTACGAGGCAGTGCCATCACTTAATGAGATACGTGATGAAATTGATGCAAGTATGGATCACTGGTCCTGGTATGATCAGGATGTCGCCGTCAGAGAAGTTGAAGACGGCTGGTTTTTCTGGAGCATTCGCGAAGCGGTGGCCAATAGTGGATATTATCGTGACGCACAAACAGCGAATAACTTTTACAAACAGGTCAACAAAGAGCTGGAAGAGGCCTTTGAAACCGGTCAATTGGAAAGAAGAAAAACCATGCCTTCAGCCCTAATGTCACCCTGGCGAGATGAGTATTGGGAAGAATTACCCAAGGCCTTTCTGGTTACCCTACATTATGTGGCAGGCTATGAGAAGCTTGAAACAAGTGTACTGGAGAGTATTGAAGACGGTCGAAATGGAATGCGCCTGTTTGAACGGATGACCAATAATTTAGCCCTGTATCCAGGCGAAGAAATAAAATGGAATGACCAGCTGCGAATTGAGATCCTGAATGTCATCCAGAGCTTTTATCAACTTGTGGGGGTACTTATTTTTCTGCTGGCGGGATTTGGCTATGCGATCATCACGCTTTTGTTATTCCAAAAAAAATGGCGCAATCAATACAATCTATTGGATTTCTGGCTGGTGTTAACGGGCTTATTATTCAGTGCCTTCGTACTGATCGGTGGCGTGGCCTACACAGAAATTTCTGCCTATGTGGCGATTTCGTACTGGTATCTGGCAGGTGCCTATCCACTGATTGCCTCATTTAATGTCATTTCGATTTACAAAATTTCAGAGCTGTTGATCGATCAGCAAAGAGAAAAGAGCCGACTTTGAATGTGGTTTTTAAAATGGAGTTAAGCAATGAATGTTAAGACGAAGTTAGGTGAGACGATCAAGCTAAAAAATTATTTATTCCTGCATACCAGCCTGTTGCTTTATTCAATCGGATCGGTTTTCTCAAAGTTGGCCAGTCAGGAAAAGTTTCTTTCATTTGGCTTTATTCTCTTTTATGGCTTATTTTTAATAATCCTTTTTGTTTACGCACTGCTCTGGCAACAGATACTAAAGCGATTTCCGTTAACGGTAGCCTTTGCCAACAAGGCGATTACTATTTTATGGGGAATTGTTTGGGGCTATCTCTTTTTTGGAGAACCGCTGCGCTTAGGAATGTTACTAGGATCAATAATCATTGTTTCAGGAATTTATTTGGTGGTGAGTGATGAGCAATAACCCATGGACGTATTATGTGCTATATCTATTTTCGGTATTGGTGGCCTCTTTGTCTCAGGTCATCCTAAAAAAAAGCGCCATGATTTCTTATGAAACACGACTCAAAGAATATCTCAATCCTTATGTCATTGGCGCTTATTTCTTTTTCTTTGGATCCTCTCTGTTAACCACCTTTTCCTATAAAGGGGTGCCTTTAACGATGGGTCCGGTATTGGAAGCCACCGGTTACATCTATGTTGGAGTGCTGGGGATGCTGATTCTCAAGGAGCGTCTCAGTCGACGAAAAATTATTGGTAACCTGCTGATTGTGGCAGGAATCATGATTTATGCCTTTCTTTAACAGCGATGAAACCTGAGAAGTCAAAAAAGATAGCAGCATTGATATGGGAAGGAGTGTGGAGGTCAGATGAAAGCGGTCAACTTGTTTAAGCGCAATACCGATGAAATAATCAAAAAATGTCTGGAATCAAAAAAGATTAATGGGGTGATGTTTCTGCTGGTGTTGGGAATAACCTTTGTTTACATGGTATTTCTCAACAGTCAAACACCATTGATTGCCGATGATTTTGTGTATACCTTTATTTTTGGAACTTCGACGCCAGTTAGCAGTGTTGGTGATATTATTGATTCTCAGGTTTCTTATTATTTGACCTGGGGCGGCCGGGTAGTGGCAGAAACGCTGACCCAGCTTTTCATGTTTTTGGGAAAAGATGTTTTTAATATTTCTAACAGTCTCTGCTATCTTATCTTTTGTCTGACTGTTTATTTTTTGGCAGTTGGTCGGAGTATCCGATCTGAATTATTATTGTTAACAACTGTCATAATTTGGTTTTTTACCCCGATGTTTGGGCAAACCGTGATGTGGTTAACTGGTTCTTGTAATTATTTGTGGTGCGGAACCATTATTTTACTGGCGCTGCTGCCCTTCCGATTTTATGAGGAAAAACAGACGCGGTTGCTAAAAAGCAAGGTTCTGGCAATAGCCATGATTCCGCTGTTTTTTATAAGCGGCATCACCAATGAAAACACTGCTGGAGCAATGATCTTGATTATGTTATTATTTATCCTGTTTTACTACAAGCGAAAAATAACCATTCCAGCTTTTGCTTATACAGGGGTACTATTTTCGATTTGCGGATTTATTGCGATGATCTTTGCCCCCGGCAATAGCATGCGGGTAGAGAATGAATCGGCGGTGGCAGAGGTTACAATGATGGTGGGATCGAACCCAATCATTACCCGGTTGTCCTATTTCGCCTATAACCTTTATGCCCTGATGCCGTTGCTGATTATGGTCGCCCTGGCCTTTGTCGTGCTGAGAAATAAAAGCAGTCGCGAAAAATGGTTAAATTTTGGTATTTTTACAAGCGCCTCCGCAGCAGCGATGCTGGTGATGCTGCTGCCGCCGAAATTTCCACCCCGGGCGATGTTTGGTCTGGTCGCTTTTCTCATCATTGCGGTGGTTTATGTATTTAGTCAGGTTGAATTAAATCCAGTGCGGGTGCGAAAGTTTATCATCATTCCTGGCGCTGTGATTCTGTTATTTTATGCGATGTCATTCGGTTATGTTGGTGTTGATGCGATTACTGTCAATAAGAAATATCAGGCCCGGCTTCAAATCATAAAGGAACAGCATCTTGAAGAAGTAGTTGCGGTGCCGGCGATTGTCCCCTTATCCAGTCATAATGGTATGTACGGTTTAAAAGATGTGCAAACAGATCCGAATCACTGGGTTAATCGGGCACTGGCCGACTATTTTGGGGTTAAAAATATAGTATTGAAGCCTTAATCATCGTATTAGGGTAATTAATAAAAAGACGTGTTGGATTTTCCAACACGTCTTTTTATTGCTCAGTGGCAGCCTGGAGAAGTTCCTTGTCAAAAGCGTTACTATAGCTATTCCCGAAAAGCAGATCGTATTCGAGCAGCCAATGTTTGGTATTAAAGGCATTGGTTTCTGCGATAATCCTGTCGGCATCGTGGGGATCGGCGGTGAAGAGGGCAAACTTATTCTGGTTGGCACGGTTTTCCCGTTCGGCCAATAGAATTTTCCAGTAGAGCGGCAGCTCCAGCTGTGCTTCTTCAATAACCGCAGCTCCTAATAAATTGGCATCGAGAGTTCCCCAATCCTGGGGATTGAGTGCATAATTGTTCCAGACCACAAAAGGGGTGGTGTAAAGCTTGCCATAGTCTTCATCAGTTAGCCGACCTTCTGAGGCGAAGCCTAGCTGACGATAGATCTCGTAATCTTCGCCCAGGGTTGGCAGGTGATCGCCAAACATTACAATAATAGTGGGCTCCTGATTTGCCGAAAAGTAGCTGATTAATTGGTTTAAAGCAGCGTCCGAATCATAAACCCCCTGGACATAATTTTGCAGGATCAGCTGATTTTGTGGTGAAAGATCCGGAGCATCAATGGTGATATCAAAATAGGGAAAATTTTTATTATCGTAGCTGCCATGGTTTTGCATCGTCACCAGAAAACAAAAGATCGGATCTGAGGACTGGGCGCGATGCGTTTCATAATTGTTAATAACTTTTTCACTGGCCACCTGATCCGATATAAAATTTCCCCGGAATTCCGATACAGGGAAGTCAACATCGGCATCAAAGCTGTCAAAACCAATCAGCGGATAGACATCATTGCGGTTCCAGAACCATTTTTGATAGGAATGAACAGCCATGGTGGTGTAGCCTTCATTCTTTAAATAAGCTGGCAGCGCCGCGGTTTCTTCTTTAATATATTGTTGGTAGGCCATCGAGCCCGAGGGCAAAAAGCTGGTTTTATGGCCGGTGAGCACTTCAAACTCGGTGTTGGCAGTCCCACCGCCAAATTCTGAAACCAGCAGATTGCCACTGATGCCTTCCTGACGGATCCGATTGACAGTCGGTAAGGGATCGCCTGAAAAACTGACATTGGGTAGTTGGGTTGGGTCAAAAAAAGACTCGCTCATAATGAAGATAAGATTCGGATTATCAACAGTGCTTGAATCAACCAGCGCACTAGTGTGAAAATCGAATTCGGAAAGAATCGCTTGGATGGCTTCGGGATTGTAGTTATCCGGTTTATCAATCAGTATATATTTGATGTTGTTCATAAAGGCCATCAAAAAGCCGTTATGATCGTAGTTAATAGTTTGGTTCCAGCGCAAATCTTCAATTCCCATTGCAGTCAGGGTATCCTGATTGAAAATAACCTGAGAAAAATAGCTGTTCAATAGGATGCCACAGGAAAAAAAGAGGATTGCTCGGGTTTTAATCGAGTAACGCGGCTCTTTGAGCAGAAATGGCATCAGGCTGAGTAACAGCAGTAAAATTAACAGGCCGATAAAACTCACCGGCAAATTGATTTCAATATCTGAAAGGATATTAAGCGCTTCATTTCGAAAAAAAACATCCCAGGGTAAAAAGGGTTCGCCACGGAGATTAAACTTTAAAAAATTAATCATGCCTAGACCCATGTAAAAAATGGTGATCAGTAGCGAGGTTGTTCCCAGACGGGATGTAATTGCGTATAATAGTACGAAACTCAGCAAGATAATTAGATAACTCAGGCAAAAGCTGCTGATTCCATAATCGCTTTGCCACTGCCAGAAAGTCGAGAGATTGTCGCGTTGGATCAATTCGACACAAAAAGCAACAAACAGCGGAAAGAGAAAAGACCAGGCAATCGACTGGGCGCGGTTTAATTGTATTGGAATGGCGGCATCAGGCAAAAAATGCCTGGCTGGCAGGAAATATTCTTTTAAGGTATTCATGGGCTTGATTTCCTCAATTTAGATTATAAATAAGTCATGACCACTGATTTTTCGACAAATAAGTGGTCATGTAAGATGTCAGCAATCGCGTTCTACGGTGGTTGGAATTTCTTTTATTCCAGAATCGTCTCAATCTCATCACTGATAGTGGTGGCAGTATCTGAGGGAGTATAGGCAGTTTCATAAATAAATTGATAGAGTGCTTCAATGTTTTTATTTAGGGTATCTGGAATAACATAGGAAACTCCGTCGAGCATATCAAGGGAAATCAGTTCATCCGTTGGAAAGCGGTCTTGTTCGATATCCTTTGACGGCATTAATGCCAGGTTTGCCCCATATTTGATGATTTCCAGGGTGCTCAGGGAGGTTTCGACATAGGGCAAGGTGGTCATAATCAGATTATATTGATCTTTCAGACTTAGGCTTAGGGCTTTGGACAAGACCTGCTCAAAAACAACCCGCTGCCGTAAGGTACGATCAAAGTCGCCGTCGCCGACATAGCGTACCCGGCAGTAGGATAGTGCCTGGGAGCCGTCAACAAGCTGAGATCCGGTTTCTTCCAAAAAAGGCGAACCGGTGGCGACCTTTTCATTGACATCCATCAGATACTCATTCACCCAGTCCAATTCGTCCTCGGTTTCAATATCGATGGTGACGCCACCGACGGCATTGACCATTGAAACCATAGCATCAAAGTCGATGGTGATATAATCGGTGATGGTGGTATCAAAATTCTGATTGATGGTTTGCAGTACCAGGTTTGGGCCACCATAGGCATAGGCTGCGTTTAGTTTGTCATAGTCGTATTTGGGGTTGATATAAACATAGGTATCACGCATCAGTGAGGTGATCTTAACCTTGCTGTGCTGATAATCGGCGCTGGCAATCATGATGGTATCGGTGCGTTCGCCCTCAACATCATCGCGACCATCGACGCCAAAAACAGCAACGTTAACAATTTTATACTGTTTCGCAAAATTGGCAGCTTCATTACTGATGCCATAGCGGCTTAAATTACCGCTTAGATTACTGGTGACGTTACCCAGAAAAAAAGCATTGACGGCAAAGCCAGTGGCCATCAGAAAAATAATTACCAGCAAGACAGCCCGGATGAATTTTTTCATAAAGCCCCTGAATTTTTTTCGTTTCCGGGGTAATGACGCGGGCAGAACGATCGGTTTTGTTTTTTCTTTAGAGGAAGAAGGCTTAGCTTTATATTCTGCCTTCACGGTTCTTTGGGGGCGGGTGTCCTGTCTTACGTTTTTACTGGGTATTTTGCTGGAGGTTGGATTACGTCTATTTTTTATTACACTTTTATTTTGATTTTTCAAATTTATACCTCATTTGGAAATCGTGAATCTACAAATATTGAATTGTAGATTGTTAAAGAAACGTGGCCTAGGATCGTTTATTCACGTCTATAATTTGGAAATGAGTCCGAAATACTTTGTAATATGCCGTGTTTTAGACTTATAGAAGAGTATTATATCATACTTGTAAATATTTGTAAAAAAAATATAAATAGAAAAGATCGGCTAGCGGTAAATCTTGTTATACATTTTAGGAAAACTTTGTTATAATAGAAGGCAAAGAATGATAGCAAATATAGGAGTGGGGTTATTATGGCAAATGAACAGGAACTCACTAAAAAAAATGAGTACTTTGAATATGTTGAATCACGCATTGAGAATTTAGAAAAATTGATTTTAAAAAAAGATGAAGAACTAAAGTCGTTGATCCTAAGAACGGTCCAAAGCGGAGCCTCCCAGCCAGCGCAAAGTTTGCCAACGGCGAAGTCACCGATCTATGACCGGGGGAGTATTGATCACGTCTTTGAAGATCTTAAGGAAGAAGAAAGCCGGTTTTTAAGCAGCGAAGGCGAGATGCCTAATTACAAGGCAGCGGAATTGAATAACCAGTTGATCAATATCGAAAAACGCGAAAAAATGGTGCAGGACATGCTAGATTCATTGGGAACCGCCCTTGCCATTTTGAAAAAACGCCACGAAGAAGTGAATCGTAAAGAAGCGACCTTGAATCGGGAGTACCAAAAACTTCAGGAAATTGAAGCATTATACCGGGATTCAGAAGGCTTGGACGGATTGACATCAACCTTTGGGCAGATTTCAATTGATGGTGGAAGTTCTCGGGAAAGCCGTAGAACCTCCCTAAAAAATGACAGCGAGGAGTAGAGTTGATGAAACTAAGTTTTGGTAAATGTTGGGGTTTGTTATTTTTTGATATCGTTGGCTTAGCTATCTCAGGATATGCGTTTCTTTTGGGATATCAGGTTCTGCAGACTCTTCCTAATGCGAATGCCTATATTATTTTGATGGGTTTTTTTGTGGGAATAAAAGTAATTGTTTTAGCCTTGTATGATTTAAACAGAAATATGCTCGGTAAGAATATTCCCTTTATCGGCGGTGCGATATCAATCCTGGGCAATGGTATCATCTTTGCGATGTGTTTCTTTCTGATCCCTGAGGTGCCACTGATGTTTTTTGCCGGCTTAGCGATTGCAGATTTCCTGATCGTCACGCTGTGCCATTTTTTATGGTGGATTCTGATAGGTAAGGGCGACGGCCACACCGATGACGAGAATAGCGTGGCAAAAGAAGATCGGGCAGCCGCCAGGGCAGCGGCTAAAAAAAGCAAGAAAGCTCCCAAAAAGGAGCCGAAAAGTGAAAAAGACGGAGACGCTTTAAAAAAAGAAAAGAAACCCGAGAAAAAGGGTAGAAGCGAGAAAAAAAATTGGTTGTCCCGCGATGAAGAAGAAGAATCTGAGTATGACAGTATCTTTACCAGTTTGCTGGAAAATGAGAAAAAGGGACAGCAACGCTATATGGAATCACCCAAAGCCAGCGAATCGCGAGTTATTGAAGAAGAAAAGCGCTATCAAACCAGTGATTTTCTCAATGAAATTAAAGAAAATCTAAAAAAAGAAAATAAAATCACATTAAACCAAACTGAAGAGCCGGGTGCTGTGGCTCCTCGGTCTTTTGATCAGGATTTAAAGCCACGGCCAGACAGAATGGCGGTGGGATTACCAGAAATGGAATCTGATCTGATGCCGAACCCCGGGATTGGCTCGGAACCGATAATAAATAATCAAATAGCAGAATCGGTCAAAACACCAATACTAGAGACCGCTAAGCCGATCCCTCAAGCTGACAGTAGCGATCATTTTGCTGATTTACCAACGTTCAAAGAGACCAAACCGAGTCTTCAGAAAATCGAAGCATTAAATACATCGGCAATGGATGTGTCTGATATCGGCGACAATGAAGAGGGGTTTCTTTCGATTGAGCGCCGACTGGGTTACCTGTTTCACGAAATCGAAAAATCGATGAAGGAAACGCATTACCTCCAAAGTGCCATCGGTGATTTTCAAAAGGAAGTCGAAAATTATCAACCCATTGCCGGAGATGAAAAAATTGTCGCTGCCGGCAATCTGATTCGTGAAAAATTAAAAATGATTATCGACAAACAATTTGTCGTCGATGAGGTTCTCGATGACCTGATTCGCTTATCAAAACTGATTAATAAACGGATCAACGATTTGGATATTATCGAAGCTGGACTCAATCAACGCAAGATCGCCCTGGATCAAAAAGATTTATTATTGGTAGAAGCGCATAATCGAAAGATGGTCGATAAAGAAATCGAAATTTTGCCAGAAGAAGTGGTGCTGGAAAATATGGACTCAGAGTTCATCGTAGCTGAGGGTGATTATGAATCAATCCGAAAATATCTGACCGAGAATCAGGAAGTATAGATAAGCAATGATCGCTTAAAAACGAAAATATGACCGGATCTGTCTGTCGAATCTGTACGAGTTTGACGCACACAAGCAATTGACAAATACTAGCAATATCGCTGATTAGCGAAGCAAAGACCATCGTTTTGTGAGAATCGATGGTTTTTTTTATTGCGAATTTCGAGCAGAAATGATATACTTCTATCTGTATAAAAGTGGGTGTATTGGCTAAAGATACATCAAAACTTATTACGATTTAGGAGGAAAAGAAATGAAAAAAATTACAAAGCTCGGTGTTTTGGTTATGGTGGCGGCGATGGTATTATCACTGGCTGCTTGTACCAGCGGAACAACAACTAGTGGTGACGCAAAGAAATATGTCATCGCTACAGATACAACATTCAAACCATTTGAGTATGAAAATGAAAAAGGTGAACGGGTTGGGATTGATATTGATCTTTTAGCTGCTATTGCTGAAGATCAGGGTTTCGAATATGAACTGAAGGCAGTTGGTTTTGATGCGGCTTTAGGCGAAGTATCAACCGGTCAGTCTGATGGGATGATCGCTGGTATGAGCATCACCGACGAACGTAAAAAAACCTTCGATTTTTCTGACCCATACTTTGATTCAGGCGTCGTGATGGCTGTTTCATCTTCAAACGATACAATAAAGGGCTATGCCGATTTAACCGGAAAAAAAGTAGCAGTTAAAACAGGAACAGAAGGCTCAACCTTTGCTGAATCAATCAAAGATCAGTATGGTTTTACAACCGTTTCATTCCCAGATTCAGCTAACATGTATGAAGATGTAAAAGCCGGAAATTCGGCAGCTCTCTTTGAGGATTATCCAGTTGTTGGGGATGCCATTGCCAGCGGTGTGCCACTGAAAATGGTTACGGAAATGGAAAAAGGCAGTTCTTATGGTTTCGCAGTGAAACTAGGTCAAAATCCTGAATTAATTGAAATGTTTAACGCCGGCCTGGCAAATGTAAAAGCCAGTGGAAAGTATCAGGAAATCCTGGATACCTATATTAAAAAATAATCTGTTACAAAAAATAACACGTTATTAATTTTGGAATCATCTGTCAGTGGATTATGCTACTGGCAGATGATTTCTCTAAGTTATCTAAAAGTGTTTACTTGCGTGATCTCTTGCGCGAGAGTAAAGACTATTGGACAACTGGAACCATAGAAGGAGGTTGACGTGAATATAGTCGCATTAGTTGTACAGTATTGGCCCCGCCTGATTGCAGGTCTGGGTTTAACGGTTCAAATTACAATCATTTCGCTTTTTTTTGCTGGTATTCTAGGGATGGTTTTTGGTCTCTTGTCAGTGTCAAAAAGAAAAAGCCTCAGAGCAATTGCCTTGGTTTATGTGGATGTTGTCCGGGGCACACCCTTATTGGTCCAGGCATTTTTCATTTATTTTGGGATTCCGCAGGTGCTGGGAATTCAATCCGATCCGGTAGTTTCTGGTATTATTACCTTAAGCCTGAATGCGGGTGGGTATTTGGCTGAGATTGTCCGCGGTGGGATTGAGTCGATCAGTAAAGGTCAGATGGAAGCCGCCCGGAGCCTCGGTTTGCCCTATGGCATGGCGATGCGGAGCGTCATTTTACCGCAGGCGATTCGCACGATGACGCCAGCACTGATTAATCAGTGCATTATTACCTTAAAGGATACGTCGTTGCTTTCGGTAATTGGAGTAACTGAATTAACGCAGACCGGACGATTGATTATTGCTAATAATTATCAATCCTTTGAGGTGTGGGCGATTGTAGCGGTGATGTATTTTATCATCATTATGATCTTATCAAAGATTTCAAAACGAATTGAAAGGAAAATGTCTTATGGGAAAAGTGATAATTAAGAACCTTGAGAAGCGTTTTGGTGATTTAGAAGTCCTCAAAGATATTAACCTGGAAGTGAAAGAACAGGAAGTAATCTGTATTATTGGCGCTTCCGGTTCGGGGAAAAGTACGCTTTTGCGCTGTATCAATGCCCTTGAAGAAGCCACCAGCGGTACCATTGAGGTGGATGGCAATGACATTACCAAGGCGGATGGTAATATTAACAAATATCGACAGAACATCGGGATGGTTTTTCAGCAGTTTAATCTCTTCCCGCATATGACCGTTTTAAGAAATATTTCCTTTGCCCCAGTATCACTAAAGCTAAAAACAAAAGCAGAAGCCGAAGAAACCGCAATGAAACTGTTAAGACGGGTTGATCTGGCAGAAAAAGCTAATGTTCATCCGGAGCAGTTGTCTGGGGGACAACAGCAGCGGGTGGCTATTGCCCGAGCCCTGGCCATGAATCCAGATGTCATGCTTTTTGATGAGCCGACCTCGGCCCTAGACCCCGAAATGGTCGGTGAAGTGTTGAATGTTATGAAGCAACTGGCAAAGGATGGCATGACGATGATTGTGGTGACTCATGAAATGGGCTTTGCAAGGGAGGTTGCCGATCGGGTAATCTTTATTGATGAAGGCTTTATTGTTGAAGAAGGTCCGCCAAGCGAAATCTTCGGTAATCCTAAAAACCAGAGAACCATCAATTTTCTCAATAAGGTTTTATAATGGCATTTTTATTTAGTCCGAATATCTGAACGTTAAAATTAGATGACAAAAAAACCATTTCGTGAGAGATGGTTTTTTTCTGCCTGATGGTATTGATTTGCCTTTTAGGGTATAATTGGCTATAGAATCCCAGTGAGAGGACTAGAATTGAGATGATAATAATTAAAGAGCGGTTAATTGAGTGGTTTGATTGGATTAAAACAAGGGTGCTAAAAAACAGACTGAGAAGCGGAGCGCTGCTGTGTGGCTTGCTTGCGCTGACAGGTTTTTTTATGCCATTTATGAGTGCCAAGGCCGATCTATCGATATCGGGGATTATGAACAATACCGTGACCGTGATCAGTCCCGAATATGACATGATCAATTTTTCACTGAGCGAGTTTGTCCGCCAGGAACCCATTGACGCGTTTAAAATCTATGGGGTTCCGCTTGGCAATCTCAAAATAATGGATCAGTCAGTGCTGGAGATGCTAAGAAATCCGCTGCCGGATAAGGGTTACCTCAGCAGTGTGAATGAAGCCTTAGCAAGTCCGGCACTCGATTATCTGGTCGATCCCAAGGTTCAGGAAATCTTAGAAACCCGTTTAAGTAATGGACAAAATATCAGTGCTATTCTTGAAGACCTGTGGACGGTTATCCAAAGCGCCAGAAGTATTGCCGGTAAGGTCAATGATATAACTATTCAAGCTCGCGAATCGATGGATCAGATCAACCTAGCGATGGCAACCATCGATGGTTATAAAGCGACCGCCAATGGTGGCGTACTGCTGCTGTTTATCCTTGTGATTGGTTTAATAGCGCTGATTTCATACAAACGCGCCAGTCTCAAGCTGTCAATTTTTGTTTCTGGATTATTATCAGCGCTATTTATTTTGGTTGGGGTTGTTACCAACATTGCCAACAACAGCATAAATGACCAGCTTATAAGCTTAGCAAGTCAGATCAATAGTGGTATCGTGGAGGGGCTGAGAACCATCTTAACCGGGACATTTGGAGATATCGGTGCTTTTATTGCTAATTATATCAGCGGACAGGCCAATTTTATGGTAATAGCCTTTACCCTTAAGTTGGAGGTCGGCTATTGGATCATCCTTCTAGGTTTGATAGGTACACTAATTTTGTTAATTCTGACCGCCCGAAAAGAGAATCGGATCAACGACGAAGCAGAAATGGAAGCAGCGTTGGTAGAATCGGAATTGGCGGGAGAAATTGATCAGGTGATTAAAGCTCAGCTAGATGAACAGCACGAACAGCACGAACAGAACGAACCATTGATAAATGAAGCCATCAGACAAGCGATAGAAATGGATGAAATACCAGAAATCGATAAGGCAGAAAAGCCAACGATGTAATCAGTTAATCGAAAAAGGATGATCCTCAGGATCATCCTTTTGTTTACTCTGCTAATTGAGAGATCTTAATGCTTTTGGTATGCTCAATCGGTTCCCAGATGTCAATCGGTTTAATGAAACATAACACATTAATGGGAATCCAGGAGGCCAGATAAAACCAGAAAGAAAAAACCGAAATATTGTTGATCTGACGGATTTTTTTACCCTCCAGCCATAAAACCAGGGCAGTAAAAATGACACTGAAAATGACGCCGCCAACAGAAATGAGAATCGCAAAGGTTAAAGCGTTGGACCAGACACTAGTGGTGATGAACAGCATTCCTAAGATAATAAAAGAACAAATCGTATAAATACAGGTTAACACCTGCATAAAGGGTGAAACCAGAAACATCAGCATATCCAGGGCACAGCGATTCTTATCGTTGATCACAGCGTCGATGAGCTGCTGCGAATACTGATTGAAACACTGAATCGTACCAGTCGACCAGCGTTTGCGCTGAGACCAGGATTGGTCAAAGGTAATCGGGTGCTCGTCGTAGGTAACCGCCTCGGGAACCCAGGCAACCCGGTAGCCCTTGATAATGCACTGGGTGGTAAATTCAATATCTTCGGTTAGGCTGAAAGTCTTGAAACCTTCTTTTTTGATAACATCAGCATGCATCATAAACCCGGTTCCATTTAAGGTGGCGGACCAGCCCAGTTTATGGCGAGCCAGATTCATAAAGCGATTCAGGGTCCAGTAAAATACCGATTGGCAGCCGGAAATCCAGGAATCATCGGGGTTTTTACTGTCCCGGTAACCCTGAGCAATTTTTTCTCCCGATTCAAGGACGTTGTTCATTGACGAAATAAAACGCTTATCAACCAGGTTATCGGCATCAAAAACGCAGAAAGCATCGTAAACATCATGCTCTTTAAAAATATAATCAAAGAATTGCGAAAGGGCGGCACCCTTTGACTTAACTTCGGCCGCGCAGGTCATAATTTTGGCACCGTGTTCCAGGGCGACTTCTTTGGTATTGTCAGTGCAATTATTGGGAATAACATAGACATCGATCAGTTCTTCCGGATAATCTTGTTGATGGAGGCTTTCAATCAGATTGCCAATAACCGCAGCCTCGTTTCGGGCGGCAATTACCACAGCAATGCGGTTTTTGGGTGGTGAAAGGGTGTATTTATTGTGTTTGGTATACCCGAATAGTCCAATACCTAAATAGTAGAACCCATAGATAAAAAACGGGATACCTAGAATAAATAACAGTGTGAAAATTTGTGAAACCATCTCTATTAAATTTCTCCTTTTTATCAAATTATATCGATCGTTGTGAAAGCCGGAAACAAATTGTGATGTTCGGATTGAATAACCACCGGATATAGTGTAAATGCTTTTGCTTCATACAGACGACCACCAGGAATTGTCATTCTTGGTGGTCGTGTGAGTTTAGGTTCATCGCACTTAAGTTGTCTTATTTTAACACGCATTAGAGTATTTATCAAGGATATGGGGTGTTTCCTGAAAACGAAATCATCAATATTTTAAGCTTATTCAAAGGTTTCTATTACGTTTGTGTATTTATAGGTCCTCTAAATTGTCTTTAATCAGTCGGGTACGTGGCATTTCATTTTTATGCATGTTGGAAAAATAACCCCAGAGCATAATCAATCCGATTGGCCAGATAAGAAGACTCCATACAACAAGCCACCATTTCGAATGGTAAAACGGCTTATTTTTGGATTCTTCATCGTTGGTATTTTCTGACATCCTATCTAATCTATCTTCTAACATTGTCACAGCCTCCTTAATTTTCTTTGTTGGAGTATAGATACCCCAAAACTTAAAAGAAAAACAAAAATGGAAAAAATTAAGAAACTAAAGGCTTCATTAATAAAAAAGCAGGGAGCAGCTCTGATCGTTTCAAACGACCAGACCAGCTCCCTTTAATTCGGATTATTTAACGGACTGGAGATTAAATAGTTTGTAAGTCCTCGGCTAATTCGTTTTCTAATTCCTCGGCTGCTTCAAACTGCGAGTTGTAAAGTTTGGCATAGAAACCATTCTCAGCCAGCAGGTCGTCATGGTTACCCTGTTCGACAATGTCGCCTTCATTCATGACCAGAATCAGGTCGGCATTTTTAATGGTCGATAAGCGATGGGCGATCACAAAGCTGGTTCGTCCTTCCATCAGGTTATCCATGGCTTTCTGAATCAGCACCTCGGTACGGGTATCGACCGAGCTGGTGGCTTCATCGAGAATCAGGATTTTAGGATCCGCCAAAATCGCCCGGGCAATCGTTAGTAGCTGTTTTTGTCCCTGGGAGACATTGCTGGCTTCTTCATTTAAGAACATGTTATAACCATCCGGCAGGGTGTGAACAAAATAGTCCACCTGGGCGGCGACAGCGGCGGCTTCGACCTCGGCATCAGTGGCATCCAGACGGCCATACTTGATATTGTCGCGAATGCTGGCATTGTAAAGCCAGGTGTCCTGGAGCACCATCCCAAAGAGACTGCGCAGATCGCCACGACTAAAGTCCTTGATATTGTGGCCATCGACCAGAATGGCACCGGATTCGACGTCGTAAAAACGCATCAACAGTTTGACAATAGTCGTTTTACCGGCTCCGGTGGGGCCAACAATAGCAACCTTCTGCCCTTCTTTGATATGGGCAGAAAAGTCTTTAATAACGGTTTTGTCGGGGTTATAACCAAAGTTCACGTGGTCAAAATCGACACGGCCAGCAACCGTTTTTAGATCAAAAGCAGTGTTGCTATCGGCAACCTCTTCCGCTTCGTCCAGAAAGGTGAAGACCCGCTCGGCGGCAGCTGTGGTTTGCTGCAGAATATTAGAAATATTGGCAATCTGCATAATCGGATGGGTAAACTGCCGAACATATTGAATAAAGGCCTGAATATCGCCAACACTTAAGCGCCCATTAACGGCCAGATAACCACCGAGAATACAAACCGCCACATAGCCGAGATTGCCGATAAAGGTCATCATCGGCATCATCAGTCCAGACAAAAATTGCGATTTCCAGGCTGAACTGTAAAGCGTGGTGTTATAGTGGTCAAAGGCTTCAAACGCTGATTCTTCGCCATTAAAGGCCTTAACCACGTTATGTCCACTAAACATTTCCTCGACATGGCCATTGATATGTCCCAGATAGGTTTGTTGTTCGCTAAAATGCGGCTGGGACTTTTTAACCAGACTGACAACAATCACAAATGAGAGCGGCACAATCAAAAGTGCGACAATGGTCATTTGCCAGCTGATTGAAAACATCATAATTAGAATACCCACCAGGGTAGCCACTGAGGTGATGATTTGAGTGACGCTCTGGTTTAAGGTCTGATTGACTGTTTCGATATCATTGGTCAAAAAAGAGAGCACCTCGCCATAGCTGGTTTTATCAAAATATTTAAAAGGTAGCCGATTGATCTTGGCAAAAATATTCCGTCTGAGTTGATAGGTTACCTTCATCGAAATGTCGGTCATAATATAGCCCTGAATATAGGAAAATAGCGCCGCGATGATGTAGAGACCGAGCAGCAGCAGCAGGATCTGACCGATATAGTTAAAATCGATGCCTTTGCCATTATCGGCTATCAGATTCATGACCCCTTCAAAAAGGGCAGTGGTGGCGTTGCCTAGTATTTTGGGGCCGACAATCATAAAAATGGTCGAAGCAACTGCAAAGATTAGGACAAAGAAGAGACCAATTTTATAGGCAGACAGATAACGGGCCAGTTTTTTAAGGCTAGCCTTAAAATCTTTGGGTTTCTCACCAGGTATCATTCCGGCCGGACCGCCGGGGCCGCGACCCATTCCACCGCCGGTGTTACCGCGTTTGGGGATATTGATATTTTTTTGATCGCTCATCGGTTTAGTTCCTCCTCTGATAATTGTGAGGATGCAATTTCCTGGTAGGTGGTACAGGTTTTTAATAGTTCATGGTGAGTACCTTTACCAACCACCCGGCCGTGATCCAGAACAATGATCTGCTGCGCATGCATAATGGTGTTGATCCGCTGGGCGACGATCAGCACGGTACTGTTGCCAGTGTACTCTTTTAAGGCTCGCCGTAGCGCTACATCGGTTTTATAGTCCAAGGCCGAAAAGCTGTCATCAAAAATGTAGATGTCCGGTTTTCGTACCAGCGCCCGTGCAATCGACAGACGTTGCTTTTGGCCACCGGAAACATTGCTGCCCCCTTGGGCAATTTCCCGCTCAAAGCCGTCCGGACTGCTCTCGATAAAGTCGCTAGCTTGGGCAACCGTGGCGGCAATGAGCAGGTCTGCTGCATCGGCGTTCTGATCGCCATACTTAAGGTTAGAAGCGACGGTGCCGGAAAACAGCACGCCTTTTTGGGGAATATAGCCGATTTTTTCGCGCAGATCGTGCTGAGTGACTTCCCGGATATCCAGACCATCAATTTTAACAGTACCTGAAGTGACATCGAAAAACCGTGGGATCAAGTTAATTAAGGTCGACTTTCCCGAACCAGTCGAGCCGATAAAGGCGGTGGTTTGCCCCGGCTTGGCGACAAAGCTGATATCAGAAAGAACATCTTCCTCAGCCCCTTCATAACGGAAATAGACATGGTCGAATTCCAGCGTGGTTTGAGCCTTCATCGGCATTTTTTTTGGTGTGACTGGATCGATAATGCTCGGTTTGACTGCCAGCACTTCCTGAATCCGATCACCGGAAACAGCGGCCCGGGGAATCATGATAAACATCATCGACATCATCAGGAAGGAGAAAATAATCTGCATGGCATATTGCATAAAGGCCATCATATCACCAACCTGCATGGCCGAAGCGGCGATTTGCTGAGCCCCGACCCAAACAACCAGGAGGGTGACCCCATTCATGATAAACATCATCGTCGGCATCATAAAGACCATGACCCGGTTTACAAAGAGATTATTGGCGGTGGTATCCAGGTTTACCGCATCAAAACGTTTTTCTTCAAATTTCTGGTTCCCGAAAGCCCGGACTACCATCAAGCCGGTCAGGCTTTCCCGGGTAACCAGGTTCAGTTTATCAACCAGTTTCTGGATTAGCTTAAAACGGGGCATGGCGACGGCAAAAACAATGCCAATAATCAGCATCACTGCGATAACCGCGACGACGATAATCCAACCCATCGAGGTGGTCCGTCGCAGCGCCATAATAATCCCGCCAATGGCCAGAATCGGTGAATAGATGAGAATCCGAATACCCATAATCAGCATCGTCTGGATTTGGGTGATGTCATTGGTATTTCGGGTAATCAGTGAAGCGGTTGAAAACTTATCAAACTCGGTATTGGAGAAGCATTGCACTTTGCGAAAAACATCCCGACGCAGACTTTGCGAAACTCCGGCGGCAATTCGGGCCGAAAAAAAGCCAACACCGATGGCGGCTGAAATAGCGATTAACGAAAGCAGCAGCATCATTGCGCCAATTTTTAAAATGTAAAGATTTTGAATCGCACCAACGTCAACTCCCAGTTCAGTATAGAATTGTTTGGTGAATTGGACGGCAGTCTGTGCCTGCATCGATTCCGGGGTCTGGATAGCCTGTTCCCGAGCCTCGTCAAAGGTGGCCGGGGGTAGCTGGGAGAGCATTGGCAGGGCCTCATAAATCTGGCTAAAATCCAGATCGGTCATGCTTTCGGTAGTGCTGGAATCGGTGGTGCCGGTATCCAGAGAACGCATGTAATTAATAAAAGTCCAGGTTGCTGCTCCGAAGATGGGATCCAGGGTGTCAAAGGTTTCAGCACTGGTATCTGTCAGGACATAAATCGACTCGGTTTCCAGTACCGGGAATTTTTCTAGCGTGGCTTGATAGTCGGGATTGGTGGTGTCACCCGGACTCATCAGCAGATAGTTATCTGCCACGGTTTGTTGATCGGCGGGGGGCATAAAGGTCGTCATCAGGGCATAGCCGTCTTCGCTGATGGCTTCCGGAGTCGCGTGTTCGATCCCGTTCTGCTGAATCCCCACGTTGACAATGTCAGACATGTAGTTGGGCAGATTCAGGTCGGAAATGGCCTGCACGAATAGCAGCGCCAGGGTGATGAAAAGGACCCCGAGATAGGGTTTTAAATAACGTGAGAGCTTGATCATGTTGTTTTCCTTTCTGCTTTTTCTTTTTGTTCCAGGTCGCATTGGCTTCGATCAATCTGATCAAAAGCACCCGCTAATTTGTCTAATAAAAGTACCAGGGCCAGGGTGTCTTCTTGACCTAGAAGGGTGGCCGCCTCATCATAGATTTCAAAACAGGAGTTCGATACATCGGTTTCCAGCTGGCGGCCGGCCTCGGTGAGGTTAACGTAAACCAGGCGGCGATCCTTGCTTGAAGCAATCCGTTCCACATAGCCATGCTTTTCCAAAGTTGAGATCGTTTGAGAAACACCGGGCATCGAAATGGCGGTTTCCCGGCTCAGCTGGGAGATTTTGACGCCGGGAGCCGAGGGGAGACCGTTTATTTGGGCTTCTTGTTCTTCCTCATCGTACATTTTTTTAAGGGTTATTAGCATAAAAAATTCATGGGGTTTGAGATCTTTCATCAGGCATTTGTGAATACGCCCCATGCTTGATTTCTTAATGCGATGAAAAGCCTTAAACAGTTCGTGTCCGTTTATATTCAATGATAGCTCCTTTCATAGGTTAATGTTTAAGTAGAATAATATTTAATCTAATTAAGTATTGTTAGTATAACTCAAAAATCTGAAGTTGCAAGAAAAAATTCAAATTGAAAAGGTTTAGCTAAAAAAATATGTTATAATAAATGCTTAAATTAAGAAAAATAAAGGAAATGGAGTAATTTTAAGACGATGTCAATAAAAATGATCGTAACTGATTTGGATGGGACCTTGTTAAATAATCGTAACACGATTTCAGATAAGAATATTCAGGCATTTAGAAACGCAATTAATTTGGGAATTATTCCGGTGGTGGCCACAGGGCGTATTGACAGTGAAGCCTTCTTTTTCGCTCGGACTATTGGAGCAACAGATTATCTCATTTCAGGTAGTGGCGGTATGATTAAGGATTATAAAAATGAAAAGATCATTCATAGAGTTGAGTTAGATAATGATAAAATACAAGCGTTTCTAAAAATTATTGAACCCTACGACGAAATATTTGCTCAGGCGTATACCGTCGAAGGCTGTGTTTGTACAGAGAAGTCTTTTTCATGGATGGATCGATCGGGGTGGGCAAAAGCTCATGTGGATGAATTCAAGGAAAAGCAGATTGTGGTAACGGATGTGCATGCCTATGTTGTACAAAAAAAACTGGGTATTAGTAAATTTGTCCTGTCCTCAAAGAATTATGCTTTGCTTGATGAACTGATGGAAAAAGTAGCTATGATTTTTGGAGTAGAAGTGGTTCGGCCGATGGACTATTGTGTGGAGTGTATTCCAACTGGGGTGGATAAAGGTTTTGGTTTAACCAAACTGTGTGAATATTTAGGGATTGATCTGGAAACGGTGATGGTGATCGGAGATAGCGACAACGATAAGGAAATGTTTGAGGTTCAGGGACCATTAAAAATAGCCATGGGAAATGCGCGGGATTCAATTAAAGAACTTGCCACCCACATTGTTGCTAGCAATGAAGAGGATGGCGTGGCTGAAGCCATTTATGAGTTTGTTCTTGATAATAGAGAAGCGTAAGCAGGTTGGTATGAAAAGAGAAACTTTAAAATATGCATTTATTCAAACCCTACCGGTTCTTTTCGGCTATGTTTTCATGGGCATGGCCTTTGGTATTCTGCTGGAAAAAGCGGGCTACAATTTTATCTGGGCATTTTTCATCAGTCTGATTATATATGCCGGTTCGATGCAATTTGTGTTGATTAGTATGCTGGGTGGCGGCATGGGTTTGTTATCGATGATTGTCCTAACTCTGTCGGTCCAAAGCCGTCATATTTTTTATGGCTTATCCTTTATTGAAAAATTTAAAGCGATGGGAAAATGGGGCTGGTATATGATTTTTTCACTTACCGACGAGACCTATTCGCTGCTGTGCGGGATGAATATTCCCAAAGAACTCAATCAGAAGCAGGTGTTTTTTGCCGTGGCAGCGCTGGACCAAAGCTATTGGATTATCGGCTGCACCCTGGGTGCGATTATTGGCAGCTTCATCGGTTTTGATACCACCGGCATCGATTTTGCCATGACCGCCCTGTTTGTGGTTATTTTCATTGAGCAGTGGTATAGTTATCAATCCCATCTGCCGGCTCTGGTGGGAATGGTTTGCGGGGTGGCATCACTGGTCATCTTTGGCGCCGGTGCTTTTATCTTACCAGCCCTGATCGCTTCGGTGTGTTTGCTGCTGGTCTTTAAAAACAGTATTAAACAAGGGGAGAATCAGGAGGTGTGTCAATGAGTTCGGATTTTTTAACACCTTTTTTAGTGATCCTAGTGGTCGCCGCCTGTACTTTTCTGACCCGCTTTCTACCCTTTGCCCTTTTTGGCGGTGGTAAGGAAGTTCCGGCTCTGGTTAAAAACCTGGGCGATCTGCTGCCACCGGCAGTCATTGCCATTCTGGTGGTTTATTGCTTAAAAGGAGTTAGCTTTATGGTACCGCCGCATGGTTTCCCGGAGTTTATTTCGGTGGGAATTGTGGCCTTGCTCCACATCTGGAAGCGCAACAACCTGTTGAGTATTGGCGGGGGAACACTGCTATATATGGTACTGATCCAAATGGTATTTATCTAGTCGGAAATAAAAGAGGAGACAGATGAAAAGAGGTCGTGATGTTTAAAATCGGTGAGTTTTCTAAATTAACCCAGGTATCGATTCGGATGCTTCGCTATTATGATGAAAATGATTTACTCAAACCGGCTCAGACAGATCCTTTTAGCGGTTATCGTCTTTATTCGGTGGAGCAAATTCCGCGGCTGCAAAAGATTATCTTCTTAAGAGATATCGGCTATACCGTTGCGGAGATCAAAGGTGCGCTGGAAAATTGGAGCGGCGATTTTATGGCCGATCAATTAAAAAACAAACAAATCGAAGTACAGCGATCGCTCGAACAAGAACAGGAAAAGCTAATCAAAATCGAAACAGCTTTGGACAGTATTAAAAAAGATGAAATCGGTATTCGCTACAACTTTACCATTAAGCAGATTCCTTCATACCCGGTTATTTCATTGCGACGGGTGATACCAAATTATTTTTGTGAGGATAAGCTTTGGCAAGAATTGACTGAACGTATAGAATTATCAAACAAAAGTAAAATTGAACTAGCAGTAACTGACCAGTGTTTTGCTGTTTATCACGACAATGAATTTAAGGAAGCCGATGTGGATGTGGAGGTCTGTGTGGTGGTTACAAAGGCTGTGGCGGTGGCTGAACCGCTGTGTTTTCGAAGGACAGAGGCGGTGGCGATGATGGCCTGCACGATGGTTTATGGCCCCTACGAAAATATCTCTGGGACTTTTCGCGCCTTGGCCTATTGGCTGACTGAACATGTCAGATATAGAATGAAAGGAAAAGACCGGCAGATCTGCCATCGGGGGCCCTGGAATGAGGAAAACCCGGCTCACTATCTGACTGAAATTCAGATTGAACTGGAAAAAGTAAATTGAAACATGGGGATAGTTTTTAGAGTATTAATCAGTTTTTTATTTCCTTGCCCCATGCAGAAAGACTTCCCAGAATTGGAATAAGACGATTCGTGTTTTTGGTTAATTCATACTCGACTCTTAAGGGCATTTCGTTGTATTGCGTGCGGAGGATGAGACCATCCGCTTCGAGTTCCTTCAATGAGGAAGCGAGCATGGTGTTGGTTAGGCCCTTAATTTTTTTTCTTAACGCATTATAACGTGTCGGCCCGTCGTTATACAGTGAACATAGGATGGGAATCTTCCATTTGCCGCCAATGATTTCAAGGGCAGCTGAAAGTGGGCATTTTTCTTGGCACGGGCAGACATTCCCGGAACATAAGGAAGTTGTGTTTTCAGAGGTAGTCATTTTTTTCTTATCTACTTTCTATTTTCGTATTTGATCATATTTTTTTGCGTAGTTTACAGGCATTTATGTTGGTACTATAATTGTATCAGGTAGTAATTACGGAGTCAATTGCTATACTAAACTTTGGAGGAATTAAAATGGTAATTAATGAGGAAATGAAAAGTGTTATCGAAAACTCGGCGTTCCTGACAATTGTAACAATGTGTCCAGATGGCAGCCCACATCCAATTATTGTTGGTGGTGGCACAGTTGAAGGGGACAATGTTTCGGTCGGAGTCTATGCAATGAAGGTTACACAGGAAAATATTAAGAAAAACGACTGTGCGATGTTGTTGGCAGCTCAAAAATTTGAGGGTGGAGCCAAAGGTTGTCGTTTTACCGGCAACGCAAAAGTTATTGACGGGAAATTTGTATTTACGGCAACAAAGGCAGAATCCCTTATTTAAATCAATGAGGATAAGACCGTTATAAAAAAAACCGCTGATTATGTGAGACCTTGATAGTCTTTGTAATCAGTGGTTTTTAATTGGGCACCAATATGTTAATGCGATTTTCAGGATGAAAAAGATTTTGATTTAGTTTTGCAGAGGTGCTTTCTTCCAATTATAATTATGATTTTTTTATAGTTATGATTTTTATTGACTCTCACATGGTGTCAGGGTCTATGATAAAAATATAAAAAATTGATAATATAACTATGGAGGTAAGCGAATGGAACAAGGTTACGTAAAATCAATTGGCACAATTCATGTTCAGGGTGGGAACGTCTTTATTGAACTGGAAGAAGCCTATCGTGAAGGGCTGGAAGGACTGGCTGGATTTTCGCACATCAATGTATTCTGGTGGTTTAGTGAGTTTGACAACGAAGAGGCCAGGAAGGTTCTCTCTGGACACCAACCCTATAAGCAGTCCCCGGAGGTGATGGGGGTATTTGCCACCCGATCACCGCTTCGACCCAATCCCATTGCCTTAACCCCGGTTTCTGTGCTGGAGATTAACTATCAGAAGGGAATCATCCGAATTCCATACATTGATGCCAATGATGGTACCCCGGTGCTGGATATCAAACCCTATACCCCCAGTTTGGATCGGGTAGAAAATCCCAAGGTGCCGAGCTGGTGCGATCATTGGCCTAAAAGTGTTGAAGGGTCCGGAAATTTTAATTGGGAAGATGAGTTTAATTTCTAAAAGTTAAGACTAACCGATTGTGGCAATTAAAAATTTAATCTTAATCCCCTCCTCGGCAAACATTTTTTCGTGCTCGGTTTCGATATTGCCGGGGTAGTCGGTGGCGTGAAGATCGGAGATCAGGGTTGTGACGGCAAATCCTGCTGCTTCAAAATAGTTGATGGAGTCGCCAAATAGGTCATCATTGTCGGTCTTAAAATAGATTTCGCCGTTTTCTGATAAGAGTTTTTTATATTTTTCCAGCTGTTTGCTATGAGTCAGGCGTTTTTTCTGGTAACGGCGCCGGGGCCAGGGATTACAGAAATTAATGTATATCCGTTCGACACCATCATCCGGAGCGAGAATCATATCAATGCGTTCAATATCCCAGGACATGATCTGGACATTGTCAATGGCTCGGTTCTTGTTAGTATAGGCCGATTCAATATTGCGTTTGGTCAAACCCAGCACCGCGTCAATCAGGTCAATGGCCAGATAGTTGATCTCTGGATGGCGGCTGCCCAACGCCGCAATAAAGGTTCCTTTACCGCAGCCCAATTCAATATGAAGGGGCTGCTTTTTTTTAAATAACGGTTGCCATTGCCCGCGATGATCCGGGGGATAGGCCTGAAAAAATCCGCAGGCCTCCAGTTCCGGACGGGCCCAGGGTTTTGGTCGTATATGCATGGTGTTGCTCCTTTGATAAATCGTTGTTTTTAGAGTTCTATAATTTTTGTCGCCACATGGTCAATAAAGGACCGGTCATGCTCGACAAAAATCATGGTTGGAGGGGTCTGTAACAAAAGTTCTTCAATCTGTATCCGGGAGAGCACGTCGATATAATTCAGCGGTTCATCCCACAAGTATAAATGGGCTGATTGACAAAGGCTGCGGGCTAAATAGACCTTCTTTTTCTGTCCCTCACTGAAGCTGCCCAGACTTTTTTCAAATTGCTCCCGGTTGAATCCCAGCTTTCGCAAAATGGTTTTAAACCGACTTTCGTCAATCCTTTCACCGTGGGAAAAATCACGGAGATCCCCGGTCAGCAAGTCGGTGTCCTGCGGAATTTGCGAAAGCTGCAACTGGCTGCCCAGCTCCAGACTGCCGGAGTAGCGGATCGGTTCGCCCAGTAGCAGTTTAAGCAGACTGGATTTTCCCGAGCCGTTCGGACCGACAATGGCAATCCGGTCGCCCTGGTTGATCTCGAAACTTAAATTTTCAAGAATCGGTTGATCACCATAGTAAAGGGACAGATTATTGGCTGAAATCAGCCGGTTTTTTTGATAAGATCGGGGTCGGATCTGGAGCGCATCTGCCCAGTCAATGTTCTTCAGCAGTTTTTCTTTTGACTCAACACTTATTTGCTGGCGTTTTTCCAGCGACTTCGATCGTTTCATCATTTTGGCCGACTGATGGCCGATGTGGCCGCGGTCGGGACGAAGACCCGAAACCCGTTGGCCGTTTTTTGACTTCTCAACGGCATTAGACCAATTTTCAGTGCGCTTGGCGGCGGTTTTTAATTGTCCAATTTCTTGTTTGAGTTTCTTATTCTGATTGAGTTCAAACTGATCCTGCCGCTGTTTGTTAAAGAGCCAGGTGGAATAGTTGCCTTTCTGGATATCAATGTTCATTTTATTAATCGACAAGACGTGATCCACGCAGTTATCCAGAAAGGTGCGGTCGTGGGAAACCAGAATAAAACCCTGCTTTTTATTCAAATACGCACTGACGATTTGACGGCCTTCCAGATCCAGATGATTGGTGGGCTCATCGATTAACAAAAATTGATTCGGTTTTAAAAACAAGACCGCCAGTAATACCTTGGTTTGCTCGCCCCGGCTCAGGGTTTCAAAGGGCCGCTCCAGCAATTCCGGATCCAGGTTCAGCAGTGACAGTTCCCGTTGCAATTCCCACAGCGGATAATCATCATAAATCGCATCGACAATGGTCTGAGTTAGTTGGGAAGGATCCTGAATCGCAAAGGGGAAATACTCAAAATCGACCGATGCAGCGATCACCCCGGCATAGTCATAAAGACCCATCAGAAGTTTTAGAAAGGTTGTTTTGCCGCGGCCATTTCGGCCGATAAAGCCTAGTTTCCAGTTGCTGTCAATGGTAAAAGAAACATCTTCAAAAATGTTTTCGTAACTGCTTTCGTAATTAAAGCTTAGGTGTGATATGGAAATTTGTGACATCATTGTACCTCCGTTGCCAAGCCTGATGAGAGCGACTTGGACACTAAAAAACCGCAAGAAAATTATCCTGCGGCTCAATGATGGACAGCCCAAAAAATCCATATAAAAGGAGTTAATGATGCTAAAGAGGCAGTGCTTTTCTTGTAATTTTCTTGCTTAAGCGCACCAAAACAAGAGGTTTAACCTCGGGCTTTGAAAACACTTTCCAATTGTTGGTTAGCAAGATAAATTACGCATCCTCTTTACTCCTTTTCGTATTTTGATTACAGTCTAACATTTTTTTCAAAAGAATTCAATCCCAAACCGTGTAATTAGTATTTAATGTAGAATCTTATGAAGGTGTTAAAAACGAAACCTGTTCTTCTGACGGGGGATAGACTTTTAGTTTCGCCTTAATCGGCTTGCTGTAGCTGTTGGACAGGCCAAAGGACTGGCGCAGGGGATTGAGTCTGCCGTAGAGCTCGTCCTTATATTCTTTGGGAGCACCGCCTTTTTTGTACAGGTTCCACAGGGTGTCATATTTTTCGGGATAGCTGGTTTTAATGAAGTCGAAAAATGCTGGTTTGGTGGCCCCGCGCAGGTAAAGGGCGCCGGGCAGCACATAATCGATACCAGCATCCTGGCCGGCTTCAAATAAGGCAGTCAGGGTTTCGGAATCATCGGTGAGGGTGGGAATAATCGGCATCAGATGGTGACCGACGGAGGCATTGGTTTTTCTGAACTGTTTAAGCATCGCAAAGCGGGCCCGGCCCGATACCGCGCCGGGCTCGATTTTTTTTCGAATCGTTTCATCTAAAGTCGTGACCGTGGCCGCCACATTGATGTAGGTAATCCGGGACAACTCATCAATCAGGTCATAATCCCGGAGCACCAGGTCCGATTTGGTTGAGATAATCGCCGGCGTCTTATATTTGATCAGCAGCTTTAATATTTCCGGCATCAGCTGATACTGGGCTTCCGCCGGTTGATAGCTGTCGGTGACACCACCAATATTGACGATTTCCCGTTTCCAGGTTGATGAAGCTAGCTGTTTTTCCAGAACTTCAACGACATTGGTCTTGACCGAGATATTAGTCGAGAAATCAGCAAGACCGGTAAAACCATGGGTTCCCATGGCATAGCAGTACCGGCAGCCATGGCTGCAACCGCGGTAAATATTTAAATCCCAGCCATAAGGGATTTTTCGCTTTAATTCATGCAGGGCAGTTGAGCAGGTGATCTCGTGATACGTTGACATATCGGCCTCCTTAAGATTTCTTTATCCTTATTAAGTATATGTCATAAAAGTTTAGGGTGTCCATAAGAATTTGTGGTAAAATTATTTACTGTTTGGCATTAAATCTCTGAAAAAAATACAGATGTTTAAAATAAAGGGTAATAAATAAAAGAGACCACACAAGGGGGCAACAGACGTGAGCAATCATAAGGGAAGAAAAGTAGTCGCTGTCATCATTATTTCGATGCTCATTATTTTACTGGTAGCAGCCGGGGCATATCTGGCATTGGAAGATCTGGTCGGGAGTATGGATATCCAGTCGTTTTTCGATGATGCCGAAGCCCAGCAGAATGAAGAAATCGCGGCAAGTCAACAGCAGGCCTTTGATGGTTATTCTTTTCTCGAGGATAATGAAAAGCAGGCCTATGCCAGAGTGGTTGGAATGCTGACGGATTTTGATACCGAAGTAAAGGTAAATGGGGTCAACACGGAAGAAATTGAGCGGGTCCTGGCGGCCATTGATTACGACTATCCGGAAATATTCTGGGCCGGCGAATTTTCTTATTATTTTGACGAAGGCGATCAGAAAGTCAGCAAGGTAATGGTCGAGTATCCTTACGACGAAGCCGAAAAAGAGCGCCGACAGGCCGAAATTGAGGCAGCCTTTCAGGAATATAGTGGGGGTCTGAAAAATGGCATGAGCGATTATGACAAAGTCAGATATGCCTATGAATATGTAATTAAAAACACCGTTTATCAGGAAGATCTCGAGGATGATCAGAACATTTACAGTGTCTTTGGGAAAAAAGGCTCGGTCTGTGCTGGATATTCAAAAGCCATTCAATATCTGCTGAAACGAACCGGAATTGAGTGTTCCTATGTAGCGGGTGAGGCCATCGGCCAGGGTGCCCATGCCTGGAATATTGTCCGGGTTGACGGGGAGTATTATTATCTGGATGCGACCTGGGGAGAATTTAACATCGAAGATAACAGTGAGCCGGAAAAGAGCATCTTCTATGACTATTTCTGTGTCACCACAGCGGAACTTTTGAAATCACATCAACCGGATCAGAGCTTGATTGAATATCCGGAATTCACCGCCACGGCGGCCAATTATTTTGTCAAAGAAAACAAACTCTATGATCTGAACAAACAAAGTGAGGCGAATCGCTTTGTGGGCGATCTGGAAACAGCGCTGAATTCGGGAGAAAAATATTTTCATTATGCGATTATCGATGCCAATACTATCAGCGTCGCCGAAGACCTGATGGATGAAATTCTGGGGTCCTACTACTGGTTTTCCAGTGAGGACAGTTTGTCGAATACGATCGAGCTTTATTAAAATGGGAACAAAATTCAAAGTTATCAAAAGCCCCATTCTGATTTTTCAGAATGGGGCTTTTGTTTATTCCATCGCAATCAGGTGAACGCCGTGAACGCCATCCAGGGCTTCTAGCATCGCCATCAATTCATCGATAGTTAAGACCAGATCTTTGCCGTCCAGGGTCACAATCACAATGGCGGCCTGGTTGATGGGGATATCCTGATGAATGGTGATAATGCTGGTCTGGTGATCCCGGAGAATATTCAAAATATTGGAAAGGATTCCGGGCTGGTCATCCAGCTTAAAAGAAAGGGTGAACTTCCGGCCATAGTTTTCTGAAGGGGTAAAAATATAGTCCTTATACTTATAATAGGTGCTGCGGCTGATACCCACTTTTTTGACGGCGTCACTCACTGATTTACACTGAGAGGACTCCATTAAGATCCGGGCTTCCACCACCTTGGAATAATAATCGGGCAGTATTTTTTTATTAACAATCAGATAATCTTTAATCATCGGCTTAACCTCCCAAAATCTGAACACCAGTATGATCA
The DNA here is from genome assembly GCF_927416815.1 of uncultured Acetobacterium sp. Lineage (NCBI taxonomy): Bacteria > Bacillati > Bacillota > Clostridia > Eubacteriales > Eubacteriaceae > Acetobacterium > uncultured Acetobacterium sp. The sequence goes on from NZ_CAKMJU010000030.1 coordinate 70,060, forward strand.
GGCGCCAGGGGAATGATCTGCCAGCCCGGTGCTTTTTCTGCTAAATAGGCCTGCATATCCGGCTCAAAACCATGGTTAGACACTGAATTTATAGCCAGAATCGTCGGCCCGGCACCGCTGATACAGGTGTTAAGGCAGCCCATTTCCCGGGCTTTTTTGGTAATGACATCATAGTGGGCAATCAGTTTTTTACGATAGGGCTGGTGCAGGCGGTCCTTCATGCACAGCTTTAAAATGTCCTCAGAACCGTTGGCCAGGGCCAGATAGGTCATGGTGGCCCGGGGCAGATTGTGGGTGGCATCGCTGAAGCTGATTTTTTTAGGCAAAACCTGGCGGGCATCGGATGTCGATAAGGGAAAGTCCGGCACCAGGGCGTAGAACTCATAACCGGGATGAACCTGGCTCTTGATATGGACGTTCTTGCCGTGATCGTTCATCGACACTACCAGACCGCCGAAAATGGCCGGGGCAACGTTGTCGGGATGGCCTTCCAGTTCCACGGCAATGTCAAACAGTTCCGCCGTTGACAAGGGTGATCCAATCAGGGCATTGGCGCCAAAAAGCCCCCCGACGATACAGGTGGCTGAACTGCCCAGACCCCGGCTGATGGGGATATCCACCTCAGTATGGATATAAAGACCCTTGGGGTGGTAGCCCACTTTTTTAAACACCTTCTGCATTGAACGGTAAACCAGGTTGGTATCGCTTTGATACTTCCGTTCAACGCCCCGGATCGTCAGCTTGCCGTCATTTTTTTCTTCAAAACTGAAGGTATTATAAATCGACAGCGCCAGGCCAAAGGCATCAAAACCCGGGCCGATGTTGGCACTGGTTCCCGGCACCCGAACCTTAATCATTTTTGTCCACCTGATCTTTTAAGAATGCAAGAACGGCCTGGGACATTTCGGTTTTATCACATTGAACATGATGCTGATTGGCTTTTTTGTCCAGATCTTTTAATGGCAGGGGAATAGTGGTACCGGTTTTTTCCGCCAGAACTGTTAACAGTTCATAATCATTACAGTCGCAGTCACCGAAAATGCTTTCATAAACCGAACGGCCAAACTTGTAAGGGCTGGCGGTGGAGACAATCACGGTTTTAGTGGCATCGCCGGTTTCGTTAAGGTAGTCTTCGTAAACTTTGTTGGCAACGGCTGTGTGGGGGTCCATCAGATAATGACTTTCGTCAAAGATGGCTTTAATAGCGTGGGCGGTTTCGGCTTCGTCGGCAGTACCGGCATAGAAAAGACTGGTTTTTTCCATCAGCGTTTTAGAGGCCTGATAAGTGCCCTGGTTTTTAAGCTGTATCATCAGATCGCTGACGGCATCGGGATCAGCACCGGAAACATCATAAAGCAGTCGCTCCAGATTGCTGGAAATCAGAATGTCCATGGATGGCGATGAAGTTTTATAAAAATCTCGATTACGGTCATAGTTGCCGGTCTTAAAAAAGTCGGTCAAGACTTTATTGGCGTTAGATGCGCAGATCAGCTTGTTAATCGGTAACCCCAGCAGTGAGGCGTAGTAACCGGCCAGGATGTTGCCGAAATTTCCGGTCGGGACAACAAAATTTATTTTGTCATCCTGCTGGATTTCGCCCCGCTTAAGCAGTTCATAGTAACTATAAAAATAATAAACAACCTGAGGTAGCAACCGGCCGATATTAATGGAATTGGCCGAGGAAAAGATCACATTGGCTTTAGCCAGTTCAGCCGCCAGTTGGGGATCGTTGAGGATTAGCTTAACGCCATTCTGGGTATCGTCAAAATTGCCGTCGATTCCCACCACACAGGTGTTGGCGCCGACCTGGGTCAGCATCTGTTTTTCCTGAACGGTACTGACGCCATCCTTGGGATAAAAGACAATAATGCTGATATCGGGAACATCGGCAAAACCTTCCAGGGCCGCCTTGCCGGTGTCCCCCGAAGTTGCCGTTAAGATCATAATTTTCTGCTGGTTATTGACGTTTTTCATGGACTCTACCATCAGATATGGTAAAATAGTCAGAGCCATATCTTTAAAGGCACAGGTGGGCCCGTGAAAGAGTTCCAGAAAATATCGGTCTTTGACCTTTTCCAGAGCGACCGGTTCTTGTTCTTCAAATTTACCGGAATAATAAGCGCCCTGAATCGAATCATCAATTTGCTTGGCACTGAAATCATCAAGAAAAGCTGAAAAGATCGCGTTGGCCATCTCGCCGTAGCTTTTTCCGATGAATTGCGTTGGGTCTAAATTAATTTGATCAATAAAGTTGGGGACAAAGAGTCCACCATCCGGGGCCAATCCTTGCAGGATGCCCTGGGATGCAGTAACGTTGATGTCTTTGGATCGCGTGCTGTTATAGCCTTTTTTCATGTAATTCCTCCAAAAATTTATGGTCTGTCAGGAAAAATCTTGAAAAAATCTTCCCTGGGGGGTATTGAATAACCCCTAGCTATATGATAGAATGTTTTCACTGAAAAAACAAGTGTTTTTAGAATAAATACATATACGAGGTGAATTTTATTGAACATTGCACTTTTAGGCTTTGGAACGATTGGTTCCGGGGTCTATGAACTCATCAATTTAAATAAAGGTAAGTTTGCTGGTAATTTTACCGATATGGAGTCGAGGAAGTCAAGCCCGGTCATTACTAAGGTGCTGGAACGGGATGCGTCCAAGGATTTGGGTGATACGGTTGGAAAAATTGTGACCCACCCCAGTGAAATTCTGGAAGACGACAGTATTGGTTTAGTGATTGCCCTGATGGGTGGCATGGACTTTGAATATGAAATGATCAAAGAATGTCTCCGAGCGGGAAAACATGTCGTTACCGCCAACAAGGCGGTCATTTCCGAGTACTTCCAGGAATTACAGACACTGGCGCAGGAAAATGGCGTGGTGTTGCGTTATGAGGCGTCTGTCGGCGGCGGGATTCCGATCATCGGCAGTTTGAAAGAAGAAATGAAAATCAATCGGGTTACCGAAATCAAGGGGATCCTGAATGGAACCACCAACTTCATCCTGTCCAAAATGACCGAAGAAGGAGCCGATTTTGGCGATACCCTGGCCCTCGCCCAATCCATCGGTTTTGCCGAAGCCGATCCCACCGCGGACGTTGAAGGTTACGATGTATCCCGTAAGCTCTCAATTCTCTCATCGATGGCCTATGAAAGCATTATCCGTGATGAAGATGTTTATAAACGGGGAATTACCGACATTCGGGCCGCTGATATTGAGATGATCGGATCGATGGGTTATGTGGTCAAGTATCTGGGACATTCCATTCTTGAAGAAAAAAATGTCTATACCACGGTGGAACCGGTGCTGTTTAAAGAAGCTTCGATCATGAGTAACGTCAACAGCGAGTTCAATATTATCTCCATCACTGGGGATATCATCGGTGAGCTGCAGTTTTATGGAAAAGGCGCCGGAAAAGACGCCACCGCCAATGCAGTGGTAGGAGACGTCCTTTATATCCTCAATATTGTCAGCGAACAGAACTTGCCCAAACCGCTGCGGCTTAACCGCAAGCTCATTAAAATGGGAACCGAAATTTTTACAGGCAAATATTATTTAAGAGCCAATCTGGGTAATAAAGAAATGCTAGATCAGGTACTGACGGCAGTTGAAACGGTGGCCGCACGAAAAACCGTCATTGTTAATAAAAACCAGGTTTATGTGGTGACAAACGCGATCGCCGCCGATGATTTCAACAAGATGGCAGAAAAATTAAAGGAAACGGTGCCTGAATGTTTTTATGCCCGGATCTATGAATAAGGAAAGAGTGACTGAGGTAAATGCAAGATTTAATCGTACAGAAATATGGCGGCTCGAGTGTCGCCAACGTGGAAAGAATCAAACGGGTTGCTGGTCGGATTATTGAGACCAAGGAAAAAGGGAAAAAAGTTGTGGTGGTAGTTTCGGCTATGGGTGATACTACCGATGATCTCATTGAACTGGCTCAAAAGATTAATGAAAACCCGCCCCATCGGGAAATGGATATGTTGCTGGCAACAGGCGAACAGGTTTCTATTTCGTTGCTCGCGATAGCCATCCAGGCGATGGGTCATGATGTGGTAAGCCTGACTGGTGCCCAATGCGGAATTGTCACATCCAGTGTTCATAAACGCGCCCGGATCAATGATATTCATACCCATCGGATTGAAAATGAACTGGCAGCTGGAAAGATTGTTATTGTCGCCGGTTTTCAGGGAGTCAATGAAAACAAAGATATTACCACCCTTGGCCGCGGCGGGTCCGATACGTCGGCAGTAGCGGTGGCGGCCTCATTAAAGGCTGAACTGTGTGAAATCTATACCGATGTCGACGGGGTTTATACCGCCGATCCCCGAATTGTTGAAGAGGCTTCAAAAATCGATGAAATCTCCTATGAGGAGGTTTTGGAGATGGCCAGTACCGGAGCCAAGGTACTGCATCCCCGCTCAGTCGAAATGGCAGAAAAATTCAAGGTGCCACTAGTAGTACGATCAAGCTATAATTATAACGAAGGAACCATTATTAAGGAGGAAGTTATTATGGAAAAAGTATTAGTTCGAGGGGTATCTCTTGATGAAAATATCGCAAAAATCTCAATCTTTGAAGTGCCGGATCAGCCGGGGATTGCCTTTCGATTGTTCAGTGCGCTGGCAAAAGCCAATATTCATGTGGATATGATTGTCCAGAATGTCAACCGGACTGCCGTTAACGATATTTCTTTCACCATTGATGTCGATGAACTTCAGGAAGCCGTTTCGGTGGCTCAGAAATTTGCCTTTGAGGTCAATGCCCAAAAAGTCGAGTATGATCAGGGCGTTGCCAAGCTTTCAGTGATCGGCACCGGAATCGTGGCTAATGCCGAAATTGCCTCCAAGTTCTTTGAAGCGCTGTTTGAACTGGGCATCAATATCCAGACGATCAGCACCTCGGAAATCAAGATTTCCTGTCTGATTGACAAGGAACGTGGCAAAGAAGCAATGGTCCACATTCATAAAAAATTTGATATGTAATTTTAAAAAAGCTCTGAGATCGTTTGATAACAACGGTTTCAGGGCTTTTGATTTTAAAGATATTTGGTTTTACCGATTGATTTACCCATTAAGATATTTTTATTGTGAAGTGGTTGGCGATAACAATTCATTATTCAGCAGAGGCGCTTTTTCTAATTCTGAACAAAAGCCAAAAGATCGCTATTGAGTTGATCGTTATGCGTATAGGCAAGACCGTGAGGCGCCCCAGGGTAGATCTTCAGGCTGGCGTGCTTGATGATCTTTGATGAGGCGAGCGCTGCCGCGCCGATGGGGACAATCTGATCATCATCGCCGTGAATGATTAGCGTTGGCACATCAAACTTCTTGAGATCTTCAGTGAAATCAGTTTCAGAGAAGGCCTTGATGCAGTCGAAGGTGTTCTTGCTGCCTGCTTGCATTCCCTGAAGCCAGAATGAGTCGATCATGCCTTGGGAAACCTTTGAACCGGTCCGATTAGCCCCGAAGAATGGGCCGCTGGCGAGATCTTTGTAGAACTGCGAACGGTCGGTAACGGAGTTGTGGCGAATCTCGTCAAAAGCTTCAATTGGCAAACCATCGGGATTAGCGGCGGTTTTTAGCATCAGCGGGGGGACAGCGGCAATTAATGCGGCCTTGGCCACCCGCTTTGTGCCGTGGCGTCCGATATAGCGGGCAACTTCACCACCGCCGGCGGAAAAGCCAATCAGAACAACGCTCTTCAGGTCGATGGCTTCGATGACTTCCGCGAGGTCATCGGCATAGGTGTCCATCTCGTTACCATCCCAGGGTTGGCTTGAGCGGCCATGGCCACGTCGGTCATGAGCGATGCATCGATAGCCCTTTGAGCCCAGGAACAGCATCTGGGATTCCCAACTGTCAGCATTAAGTGGCCAACCGTGGCTAAAGACGATCGGTTGGCCGGTACCCCAGTCCTTATAATAAATCTGCGTGCCGTCTTTCATCCTAATCATACTCATTGTTTTTCCTCCTGGTTTACTTTAAATAGCTGATACAACTTTAGAACTTTAATACATAGTGTCGTTATAAGATTTGCTATTATTTGATAATTACCCTTAATAATGGCCCTCAAACAAAACCTAATCTAGCGATGGCCTAAATCGTAGTTTAGTATCGTTAAAGTTTGCACATCTAAAACAGCAAAACTGAGCATTTATAAGTTATTTTGTTTATCTTAAGGAATAAAGGGGATAATAAGAATATACGATATAGTAAATAAATTTGAAATGAGTAGCGTATTAAACAAACAAAATTTGCGGATGGTGTAGTTAACGGTTATTGATTAGCTATAAAACAAAAAATAACGCTTAAGATGAGTTGTTATGGTAAGTTTTGTACCTTGAGTGAAGCGAAAGGGATGTTTATAAGCATGAAAATTAAGGATAAAAAAGTGTTGGTCAGAGAACGTTGTTCATATGGAGACTATGTTGAAGGTTTTCGTCTAAAAGACGGTTGGATTAAAGGTAAAAAGTACGAGGGTAAAAAAGTTATCGCGGAAGGTGATTTTTTTAATGGCTTGCTATTCGAACAGGGTAAATATTACCATAAAAATGGAGAGGTTCGAGTTAAAGGGAATTTAAAAGGCTATATGGAATTTGATGGTTTTGGAAAAGAGCACTATGAGAACGGAAATGTCAAGTATGAAGGTGAATATCGTTGCAGTGTCTGGAATGGAGAAGGAAAATATTATGATCAAGCCGGGAATCTGCTCTATCAAGGGTTGTTTGAAAATGGAACACCTGCTTAAAAATGATTGTTGATAAGTACTGCTAAGAATTTTAAATAATAGCAAAAACGAAAAATGGGAATCTGAGATTAGAAAAACGACTTTCAAATCAGTGATTTTTCATTCGAGATGTAAAAATAGTTAGAAAAAAAACCCCTGAAATCTTACCTATGGTTTCAGGGGTTTTTTAACTGGAAAATTTGACAAGCTATCCCCGCCGCCAAGTTCTGGGACTAAACAGCACCAGAATTGGGAAAATTTCCAACCGGCCCATAATCATAACCAGACTGAGAGAAAATTTGGTTAGATTATTAAAGCCAGCGTAATTTCCCATTGGCCCAACCATATCCAGGCCGGGACCGATATTGTTAAAGGTTGCCGCCACAGCAGTAAAAGCAGTTGTAAAATTGGGTGCCGATAGCGAGGTGATGAGTAGAAAGATGACAAACATAAAAGCGTAGGTGATCAAATAAACACTGGTCTGACGGCTGAGAATCGGGCCGATCGACTTGCCTTCAAATAAGATCGGCAACCGTCGGTTGGGACTGACATTGACACGGATTTCCTGGATGGTTGTCTTAATATATATGGCAATCCGGCTGACCTTGATTCCGCCAGCTGTCGAGCCGGCCATTCCCCCAACAAACATCAGAAACAGGAGAATGATCTTGGAAAATACCGGCCAGGTATCAAAATTAGCCGTTGCGTAGCCGGTGGTCGTGATAATGGTGGCAACCGTGAAAAATACATCTCGAACAAGCAGGCCAATTGACGCATACAAGTGGCGGATATTCAGGCAGATCAGTAGCACCGCAAAAGCGATAAAGCCCAGATACCACTGAAGCTCTTCATTCTTAAAAATATTTTTCATTCGCATAAAAAACAAGGCATAATATAAATTAAAATTGATCCCAAAAAGAATCATGCTGATGGCCAGCAGGTAATCGATATAAGTGCTGTTGTAATAGGCAATAGAGGCCGCCTTATTACTGAACCCCCCGGTACCGGCGGCGCCAAAGGCATGGATAAAGCTGTCAAAGAGGGGCATGCCTCCCAGCTTTAGTAATAGCACCAGCACAGCTGTCATTGATAAATAAATGACATAGAGAATCCGGGCGGAACTTCTTAGCTTGGTTCGCACCTTACCGAAGGTCGGGCCGGGAACTTCGGCGCGCATAATAAATACATCGCCAGATTCGATTTTTGGCATAACCGCCAAAGCCAGCACCAGAACTCCCATTCCACCAATCAGGTGGGTAAAGCTTCGCCACCACAAAAGCGAGTGGGGAAGTGCTTCCACATCGGTTAAGATACTGGCACCAGTGGTCGAAAAACCGCTGGCAGTTTCAAAAAAAGCATCGATGAGATTGGGGATGGCGCCGCTTAGTAAGAATGGCAGACTACCGAAAAACGACAGTGCGATCCAAGATAAAGCAACCAGCACCAGGCCTTCTCGAGCAAAAAAATCAGTATTCAGGGGCTTGCGAAAACCGATCAGGAGCCCGGAAACACCAGTAATCGCAATGCTGAGAAGAAAAGGGAAGATGCCGGACCAGCCTTCTTTATAAATCAGTGCAACAAGCAGTGCCGGAATCATAAACAAGGCATTGATAAACAGAATCCGACTGAGAACGTAACGGATCATTTTTCGATTCATAGGCGGCCTCGTTTTTTTTCAAAAATATCATCGATGTCCTGGAAATTTTTGTGTTTAGTGGTTACGACAATGACATCGTCGTGGGGTAAAATCTGACTGCTGCCTTTAGGATAGATAATTTTCCCATCCCTGATAATACAGGCGATTAGCAGTCCGGGCTTGGTGTGCAGGTCGTTCAGTGGAATCGCTATTTCGCAGCAGGATTCCTTAACCTTAAACTGTAAAACTTCAACCCGACCATCTAGCAAGCGGTAAAAGGCGCTGACGTTAGAACCCTGAGAATTTTCGATCGATCGAATAAAACGAATAATATGGTTGGCGATCAGTCGCTGGGGCGTGATAATCGATTGAAGCCCAACATTATCCAGCACCTTTAGTAAATCAGTACGATTTACCTTGGTAATTGTTTTTTTGACCCCCATCCGTGAGGCATAAATGGAAATTAAGATGTTTTCCTCATCGACTCCGGTTAAGGCGATAACTGAATCATATTCAGAAAAGTGTTCTTCATTTAGAAAGGCTTGTTTTGTACCATCACCAAATATAATTTCAGTTTGGGGATATTTAATCGCAAGCCGGTCAGCGTTAGCGGCATCAATTTCGATAACCTTGATAAACATCCGCATTTTTATCAGCCGGGCTAAAAGATAATCAGTCAGTTTGCCGCCGCCGATAATCACAGCCGAGTTAAGTTTAGCCAGATCGGGCTGGCAATGCTTAGAGAAAACCCGAACCTCGCCAGGACTGCCGGTAACCATGACATGATCGCCGGCTTGAAGGATCATTTCGCCGTCTGGAATCATCACCTGATCATCCCGGATCACAATACAGATGACCACTTCGCCGAAACGACTGTTGTGTTCTTTGAGCATTAAATTAACCAGCGGCGTGCCTTCTTTCAGGACCACCTCAATCATATTAACGCGGCCGTGTTCAAAGGTTTCGACATGCAAAGCAGAAGGAAACAGGAGTGTGCGGGTTATTTCCTGGGCAGCTTCCAGCTCCGGATTGATTATCAAGGTGATCCCTAAGATTTCCCGCAGAAAGGTCATTTGTTTTGAATATTCCGGGTCACGAACCCGGGCAACGGTAAATTTAGCACCAAGTTTGCGGGCGGTAATTGCGGCAATAATGTTTGTTTCATCATTACGAGTGACTGCAATAAACACGTCACAGCTATCGACCCCAGCTTCTGTCTGAATGTCAAACATGGCACCATTGCCGTGAATGCCGCTGATGTCATAGGAGTTGATAAATTGATCGAGGCGTGTTTCATTGAGTTCAATGAGCATGATATTGTGATTTTCCCTGGCAAGATCACTGCAGAGCACTTCACCAACCTTGCCAGCACCGGCAATTACGATGTTCATAATATATCTCCTGATCTAAATCGTATTAAATAGTTGTAACTCCGCTCATTATATATAATCAGGGTGTGATTTGCAATAGCAGTATTTGGCCTTAAGACTTGAACCAAAGCAAGCGAATAAGATGCTGAAGAATAAAAAGCATTTTTGATAGATATGATTGGGTCCCAAGTCAATTTCGGGCTAAATGCAAGCCAATAGTGCTGGATATTTTATTACAAATCATTTATACTGCAATCATTGACAAACAAAAAAGCCCAGTCATTAGGAGGTGTGATGAAGGAAAATATGTTGGTTTTGGAAATGCTTCTCAAAAACAAGATGATCACCCGACAGCATATAGCTGAGCGAATTGATGAAGCAAAGCGGACAAAAGAATCGATTTTAGATGTGCTGGTAAGAGATCGGATTATCACAGCGGCGGAAATTGTACAGATTTTTCATAATGAGTGGGGATTTGAAGCTTATGATCCCCGCAAAGATGTGATTGATCCCCGGGCTTTGAGCTTATTTTCGAAAGAACAGGCCAGGAAGTATCTGATTTTTCCATTAGATCAGCAAAATGATGATCAACTGACCGTGGTTATGGCAGATCCATCGGATGAAGAAACGATCCGAAGTATTAAGCGAATTGCTGAAAAACGACTAAAAATATTGGTTGCCGAAAAGGGTTGTGTTGAGGATTTAATTGACAAATACTATCACCAGCAGTATGCCAATCAGGAAAGGGCAGATTTAATAACGCATCGAGAACAAAAACAAGCCAGGCAGGAGCCAACGGTAATCAACCTTGTAAACGATCTGATTGACGAGGGTGTTTCCCGCGGTGCCAGTGATATTCATGTGGAAGCTTTTTCGCAAAAGGTGCAGGTGCGGTTTCGCATTGATGGTACCTTAAAAACGATTGGTCGGATAAGTAAAGAGTCGTGGCGGGGCGTGATTACCCGCCTTAAAATACTGGCAGGCTGCGATATTGCCGAGCATCGGCAACCCCAGGATGGTGCATTCACAACCAATCATGAGGGTCGCCAGATTGATGTGCGTTTATCGATTATTCCAACCATTCACGGGGAGAAGATCGTATTACGCCTGCTAGATCAAAAGAAATTTCTGATATCAGTTGATGAGCTGGGATTCTCCAAGCAACAAAAACAGCTGTTGAAAGAAATAACGGAAGCACCTCATGGCATGATTCTGATTTGCGGACCAACAGGAAGTGGAAAATCAACGACGCTATATAGTCTACTTAATGGCATGGATCCTCGAACGCAGAATATTATCACCATTGAAGATCCGGTGGAGTTCCAAATGGAAGATATCAACCAGATTCAGGTAAGCGAAAAAACCGGACTTAATTTTGCCAATGGCCTGCGAGCTATTTTAAGACAAGACCCCAATGTGATTATGGTCGGCGAAATCCGCGACGAAGATACCGCCGAGATGGCCATTCGAGCCGCCATCACCGGGCATTTGGTATTATCTACCCTTCACACCAACAATGCCATTGCCTCGATCAATCGTTTGATGGATATGAAGATCCCCTTGTATCTCTTGTCGGCGACGCTAAGAGGGGTAGTTTCACAAAAACTGGTCAAGCGGTTGTGTCCCAATTGCCGAAAAAAAGCGCAGCCAACCGAGCTAGAAAGAGGATTACTGGGAATGCCGGATCAGGACTTTGAGCTTTTTTTTCCGGTCGGCTGTTCCTTTTGTCATGGCAGCGGTTATCATGGGCGAATTGCAGTTCAGGAGGTGCTTAAAATCACCAGAAGGATCCGTGAGGCGATCGATCAAGGTGAGGATTATGATAGCATCCGAAAAGTCGCCATTGCCGAAGGCTTTAGACCCATTGAGGATGCTTTGAAACGGCAGCTGTTATTGGGAGAGACCACAATTTCGCAGGGCATGGAAATTTTGGCCTTCGAAAATGACTGGCATCGATAGGGTGGCAAAATGGAAAAACAGTTTACTTATAAAGCAAAAGACCAGCGGGGTGAGACCGTCACCGGAACAATGGCAGGCCAAAGCCGCCGCGAGGTAGCGCTGATTCTGCAAACTCAAAATCTGATTGTACTGGAAATTGGTGAAAAAAAGAAGTCACGGGAATTATTGAACAAAGAAATTAGCATTCGGATTGGAACGGTAACCGATGGTGAGTTGAGCCGATTCTGCAGACAGTTCCATATCATGCAAAACGCCGGAATCCCGATTTTAACATGTCTGGAGCTTATCAGTGAGGAGACAAAAAACAAGGGGTTTGCCCAGGACATTTCAGGGGTATGTCATCAGATCAAATCCGGAGCCAGTTTATCCCAGGCGATGACCGTTTATCGCAAGTCGTTTCCAACTTTATTCGTTTTTATGGTGGAAGCAGGAGAAATCAGCGGAAATCTCAATGACATCCTCTTGAAAATGGCAGCGCATTATCAAACAGAAGAAAAAAACCGGGCGCAGCTCCAGCAGACCCTTTTTTATCCCATGATCCTGAGTATTGTCTTTGTGTTAGTGTTGATTTTCTTAATTACCACGGTCCTGCCGACCTTTGCCGACATGATTTTGATAATGAATGCAGACCTGCCCGGGCCAACGCGGTTTCTGATGGGATTGAGTCACGCCTTAAGTACCGGATGGCCAATGATGATCTTAATATCGGTCGGGCTGGCGGCAGGGTTTACCTGCTTAACAGAGATCGACTCGGTCGCAAATTTCAGGGATTGGCTAAAAATAAAGCTGCCTTTAATTGGAACCATTAATCACCAACGTTATCTGGGCAGAATTGCCGCAACCCTGGGAATGCTTCTGGAAAGCGGGATCGATCTTCTGGCGGCATTAAAACGTTTGGAAGGAATTGCCGATAATCGGTATATTAAAGGTGAGTTGATCGTTCTGCGGGAAAAGGTAACCAACGGAAAAAGCTTGAGTCAAAGTATGGCAGAAAGTGATGTAGTACCCAGTCTTTTTTGTCAGCTGGTTGCCATTGGAGAGGCATCCGGAGCTCTTCCGGAAGTGCTTTGTACCTTGAATCTGATTTACGAAGATGAAATTCGCAGCCGCATCCAGCTGCTGAATACCTCGCTGGAACCTCTTATTCTGCTAATTTTCGGAGGATTGGTGTTATTTGTTTTGGCAGCGATCATGTTGCCAGTTTTTGAGATATATTCGGCTTACTCCAGTATCTAAAAGACGGACTTACTCAAGCATGCTGAGTAAGTCCGTCAATATCGTACATAAATTAATTATGATTGTCTCCGGATAAAATGGCGTGACACTCGTTGTAGTAGAATTTTTTTGCATCGCTTACGGTTAGTTCATCGAAAAGATGATAGAGTGTGATTGCCAGCGTTTGAGTCGTTTTGATGTCCAGATTTGTGCGTTGGCATGTTTTTAAAAAGTATCCCAAACAGGCTTCCTTACTCCAGTCATCGCCGCCCAGGAATAATCGACGTAATTCTTCTTTGATTTCTTTCTCGGTCCATTGTGAATCGCTTGAAGAGACAGAATCTTTTGTTTCAATCATTTTACCAGCTCCTTTCACTTCAGATAGATATTTGGTCTTTGTCATTATAGCACAGCATCAAAAAAACTGTAAATGGAATGGAGGGTAAAATTTCGCAAGTCTTTTTATTAAATAACAAAGGCAGTAAAAGGAAAAATAATTAGAATAATGCATAAAAAGCAAAAAAAACACTGGATTTTTGAAATGTAATCGGTTATAATAAATCCATGGTGTGAAAACGTTTTAATTTCCTTTCTTAATTTTCTTAAAAAAGAGGTGTGTCGAGCATCTCTTTTTTATTTTTTGCCGGATACCACAATCTAGGTAAGAACACAGCATAGCCATTTTCTCTGGATTCATTCCGGACTATCTGTTTTTTTCTCTTGAAATATTTTCAATTTAGGGTTATATTTAAAGTCGAGAAAAGATAAGGAAAGTGGGGAAATAATATGAATGCAGTAAAAATCAAAGACGATATTTTTTGGGTAGGCGTGAATGATTATCAGACGACACTTTTTGAAGGTCTATGGCCAATCGATCAAGAAGGCGTTTCTTATAATGCTTACGTAATCAATGATGATAAAGTAGCTATCATTGATACGGTTAAGACCATCAAAGCGGATGAATATATAGAAAAAATTAAATCCATTATTGGAGACAAAAAGGTCGACTATCTGATTGTCAATCATATGGAGCCAGATCACTCGAGTGGGATTAATGATCTGCTGGCCGAGTATCCGGATATGGTCATTGTCGGAAATAAAAAAACCTTCCCGATGATGAACAATTTTTATAAAATTACCGAAAATCTTCACGAGGTAGGTGAAGGTGACACCCTTTGTTTGGGAAAACATACCCTCCAGTTTTTCATGACACCGATGGTTCATTGGCCAGAATCGATGGTTACCTATGATACGAACGATCAGGTGCTTTTTTCGATGGATATCTTTGGCAGTTTTAAAGCCCCGGTTGGAAGCATTTTTGATGACGAGAATGATCTGGCAGGCTTTGAAGAACCAACCCGCCGTTACTATGCCACTATTGTTGGCAAGGTAGCCGGACAGGCGTTGAAAGCACTTAATAAGCTTAGTGGAATCGAAATTGGAACGATTTGTCCATCTCATGGTTTGATTTGGCGGGATAATCCCAAATATATTTTGGATATGTACGTCAAAATGAGTGCCAAAGAAACCGATCCCGGAGTTGTCATCGCCTATGGTTCGATGTATGGTTGCACCCAAAGAGCAGCAGAAATATTAGCCATTGCCTTAAAGCATGAAGGGGTCAAAGAGGTGAAGCTTTATGATGTCGCCAAGACGGATATTTCATATATCATCTCTGACATCTGGAAGTATAAGGGTTTGTTTTTAGGAGCACCATCTTATTATGGTCAGATTTTTCCTAAAATGGCCAATCTGCTTTATAAATTGGGAGAAATTAAAGTTGATAATCACAAGGTTGGATTTTTTGCTGATTACAGCTGGAGCGGCGGAGCTGATAAAAACTTCAATTATTTTATTAACGAGGCAAAGGTCGATACCATTGATGAGATCCTGATGATTAAGGGAACCCCAGATGAGCAGGATATCATTGATTTAAATGAATTAGCCAAAAAAATGGCCCAAGAAATGGTTGTACAATAGCAAATAGTTGAAATGGTAAAAATCAGAGGGGGAAAACATAAATGAAAATCGTTGTGGGCATGTCAGGAGGGGTTGATTCATCGGTTGCTGCATTATTGTTAAAGGAACGTGGTTATGAAGTCATCGGTGTCTTCATGAAAAACTGGGAAGAGCAGGATGAATCGGGGGTATGTACCGCCACGGAAGATTATGATGATGTGCGACGGGTGTGTGATGCTATTGATATTCCCTACTATACAGTGAATTTTGCCAAAGAATATTACGACTCTGTTTTTTCATATTTCCTGGAAGAATATAAAAAAGGACGAACACCCAATCCCGATGTGCTTTGTAACCGGGAAATAAAATTTAAACGATTTTTGGATTATGCGCTCAAGGTGGTAGGTGGTGATTATTTGGCCACCGGTCATTATTCTCAAATTGATTTTGTCAACGAACAGTACCGATTAAAACGAGCCTTTGATCACAACAAGGATCAAACCTATTTTCTCTGTCAATTGGGGCAAAAAGAGCTGGCTGATGTATTATTTCCGATTGGCCATCTTTCCAAAGACGAGGTTCGTCAGATAGCGATCAAAAACAACCTCGTTACCGCCAAGAAAAAGGATTCAACGGGGATTTGCTTTATTGGCGAACGGAATTTCACCAAGTTTCTCAGTCAGTACCTGCCGGCTCAGCCAGGAAAGATTGTCGATCTGGCTGGTCAGGTAAAGGGAAGCCATCAGGGTCTGATGTACTATACCCTGGGGCAGCGAAAAGGCCTGGGGATTGGCGGTGAAGGAAGCGGAGAACCCTGGTTTGTAGTCAAGAAAGATTTGAATAAAAATGAATTAGTGGTGGTTCAGGGAGAAGGCCATGCGGCCTTGTACTCAAAAGCCCTGGAAGCCACCGAAATGAATTGGATCGGTGGTTATCCCCCGGCCAAAGAGTTTAAGTGTACCGCGAAATTCCGGTATCGTCAGTCCGATCAAGGGGTAATGGTTCGAGTGACTCAGGATCGCATCTACGTTGAATTTGATCAACCCCAAAAAGCGGTAACCCCGGGACAGGTAGTGGTTTTGTATCAGGCCAATATTTGTCTTGGTGGCGGAACCATTGATGCCGTTGAGATGATATAATAAGCCCGATTTAATTGATAAAAGAGCAAGCTTAATTTAGCTTGCTCTTTTATTTTTTTTGAGTAAAAAGCGCGGTTTTATGGTAAACTATAGTATGACATCAAGATAATGGGTGAAGCCTGTAAAAAAGCATGAGAAAATTCGTGAATCTAGAGAAAAGTAAGCAGGACGATAGGGAAGGATTATAAATAATGAAAACACCGTGCAATAAATGTGGAAAGACAATCGGTTTTTTTGATAGAAATTATAAGATAGATAATGAAAAATTAAACATAAAATATGATGGCCTTTGTGGAGACTGTAACAACGTCTTGAAAAAAGGTATTGAAAAATTAGATGACATGTACCAATGGATGATTAATAATCTTAAAAAAAATAAGGATGTTCAAAAAAATGGGATGGTTTCAGTTGAGGCAGATCTGCTGATTCTACTCGCAGTTGAGGCGCTCTTTTCGGTGGCGCCGGACTACTACGATTTAGATTCTCCGCTTAATCAGACCTTTATTCGAGCTAAAGAAAGTCGTGGAGTCGATCGGCAACGGGATATCGTCCGGATTGTCCATATTCTGCTGCTTTATGGGTTTGAACCCAATTTAATTGAACAGGGGCTCGATACTACCCGTAATTTTATTGCCTATATGATCCAGAATGAACAGTTTCTGGAAGAGGTGGAAGTCAATTGCGGAGTTGAGGACGAACTGATCAAAGCGAATGTGTTTTTAAGCCGACGGGGTCTGATCATTGACACCCTAGATAAGCCTAAACTGATTTACATTTCCATTCCCAGCGATGTCCTGGTAGACTATCAGGTACAATCCTCGGAAATCATCAATGAAGTGATCCTGAAAAATGTTTTTTATCCCTGGGATAAGAAAAAAAAGGTGGTTCTGACCCTTGTTTCAGAAAGTGTCTTGTTTTCAGTGGCCAACGCTATTGATCGGTTCAATCAGAAGACGGGTAAGCTTCAGGACAAGCTCAAAAAAGACAGTCTGGAATATTTCAATGACCAGGTTGTCGAAGATCTGGGAAAAATAAAACCGGGTGAATTCATTGAAGCAATCCATTTGGATTGTTTGCTTTTGTGTATTGTCAAAAATTTAAAAAGTCAAAAGATGTTTTCGATGGGGGCGTTGTTTGACCCCAAAGGCACCGCGATTGAGCTGCTTTGGGCTTATTATCGACAAAACTTAAGAAATATGGGGATTGACAACAACGAGAAAATTGTCACCTACCTCCTTAAAAATTGCCTCTACACGGAAGGGTTTCATATTAAACATGGCAATAAACCCAGTGATAAAGGTTGGGGTTTTTTTACAACCAAGGGCTATATTATTTACTTTAGACGAAGTCGGCAGGTGTTTTTTATCTATACTGAAGCCTTTCCCAATCCTCTTTATCATCCCTGCAATCGGGTGACCTATGAGGACAAGCAGTATTTGCAGCTGATTATGAACAATGGTCGAAGTTTGGGAGAAGAGCAACGCGAACTGGATGAACTGATCTTTTACAGTGACGAACCGGAGACCATTGCTCAGATGGAACGGTTTTTTCAACGACATAACCTTTATTATCAAATGGAAACCTTTCTCAAAAAGCAGAAAGAAGTTCAGCGAAAACGCGATAAATACCTGCAGGTTCAACGGATTATCAATCATATTTTTAATGATTTCGGATTTTTGCCCTACTGTATCTATGATGAGTGGTACGTGATTCAAACTGAACTAAAAAAGGACGACATCCTACTAAATAAACTGATCGATCCTGATGCTGGCTTGAGAAAAAATTATACCCTGGGTCAGATCACCTATGCGCCGAAAATTATCGAAGCCTTCAATCAGGGGGCAGAAGCTGTTCAGAACTCACTAAATATTGTCGAGGATTCGGTGGCTAGGGCGATTTTATGGGTTGCCTTTAAGGAGGCCGTCACCGAGACCCTGTCTCAGGAATGGGTACGGATTGCTGGGGAAATTCTTGATAAAGAAGATAATGCCCTTTCGGCATTTTTCAAGTACGTCAATCTCAAAAATATCGAGCCGGATAAGGTTTATTTCATGGGATTATTCATTTACCATCTGATGGATCGGGAAATCCTGCAGTCGGATAATTTTCTGGAGAACTATGAGGGTGCGGTACGGATTTTCCTTGAGTGCCGTCGGGTCATTGAAGAACCCAAGTTCGAGGGAACCATTCTTCCGATGGACAAACTGTTAGAAGAAGTATTTCCTGAGAAAAAGAAGCAAGAGAGCAACCTATAGAGGAGAAAAACGATGCGCGTTCTTTTAGTTGAGGATGAAAAGCCCCTGGCTGCGGCACTGGGGAAGATTTTTGAGAAAAATAAAATATTAGTCGATGTTGTTAATGATGGCATTGAAGGAAAAATACTCAGCGAGAATGATGTCTATGATGTGATTATCCTGGACATTATGCTCCCGGGGATGACTGGTTTAGAAATTCTGCGATCGATCCGGGAAGCAGGAAAGAATGTTCCGATTCTTTTATTAACGGCCAAAGATGACACCAAAGACAAGGTCAACGGACTAAATATGGGCGCTGATGATTATTTGGTTAAACCCTTTGTGACCGAAGAGTTAATAGCCCGGGTAAGAGCCCTGGGTCGGCGACCCTGGGAGGTTTATCAGGATAATGTGATCCACTTTTCAAACATTTCGCTAAATATCAATTCAGGGGAATTGTATGTTGATGAGATCTTAAACAGACTGACTGCCAAGGAAGCCCAGTTGCTGGAAATGTTTATTCGCAATCCCGGGATGATTATCTCAAAAGAACAGATTTTGGACCGGATCTGGGGGGTTGAGAGCCTGGCGATGGAGAACAGTGTTGAGATCTATGTCCATTATTTAAGAAAAAAGCTGGATTCCTCTCAAGCCTATATAAAAACCATCCGCGGATTGGGTTACGTTTTAAAGGAGAAGGAGAATGCTAAGCCTTAACAAGCTTCGGATCAACCTCACGCTCATGAATACGGGAGTCCTTATCGGACTCCTATTATTTATTTCCATTTTTCTATACGTCGTTTTAAGCATGGATGTTGAAACAAATGTGAATAATAATCTCAAAATATATTGTTCGCAGCTGGCCAACGAAATTGAATATCTGGAGCGACAGGAAGCGGGCCAGGAGGTTACCGAAGAAGAAAAACAGGGTTATTTTGAATATACCCGCAGTCTTGTTCAAAACAATATCTCCTATGTGATTTTCGATCAACAGTTCAGGGTTCTGGATCAGTCTTATTCGTTACCGCTTGAAGAAGCAAAGCTAGTGGATATTTCGAAGCACTATTTCGAAGGTAATAAAGAAAAATATTCGATCAGCAACTATAAGCATGGCGACAAGGATTATAAAATTTGCACCTATGCAGTGGTCAATAAAAATGGTGAATTAAAAATTGTTCAAGGCATGAAAAACATGGCGTCGGAACGATCACTGTTGGGAAATGCTCAGGAAATGGTCGGATTTACCATTTTGATCGGGGCTTCATTGTCCTTTTTGGGGGGGTATTTTTTGTCTGGTCGGTCCCTGATCCCGATTAAAAAAAGTGTCGAAAGACAACAGGAATTTCTGGCCGACGCATCCCATGAGCTACGAACACCGATTGCCGTGATCCAGACAAATCTGGAAGTGGTCAAGGCCAGCGCTGATGAAAGTGTTGAAAGTCAGCTGATTTGGATCAACAATGCTTATGACGAGATCCAATGGATGCAGCATATTGTCGAAGATCTGATGTTTTTAGCGCGGGCGGATTCTGGCGATATGATGGTACAGCAGGAACCAATCGATTTAACCTATTTAATCAAGGTGGTTTGTGAAAAAATGGCGCCCTTAGCCGGGAAAAAAGGAATTGCTTTTAT
Organism: uncultured Acetobacterium sp.; assembly: GCF_927416815.1. Taxonomy (NCBI): domain Bacteria; kingdom Bacillati; phylum Bacillota; class Clostridia; order Eubacteriales; family Eubacteriaceae; genus Acetobacterium; species uncultured Acetobacterium sp. Next base: position 89,939 of record NZ_CAKMJU010000030.1, read on the forward strand.
TAATAAGCTAGACGATGATCTGGTCATCATCGGTGATGAAAAGCAAATTACCCAGTTGCTAATTATTCTATTGGACAACGCCATTAAATACAGCAGTGAAAATACTACGATTCGGATCATTGGGAAACAGACCCTTCAGGGCCTACTAGTGGAAGTGATTGATCAGGGGATCGGAATTCCTAAAGATGAGATTAACAAGGTAACCCAACGGTTTTATCGGGTTGACAAGGCGCGTTCCCGAACTGAAGGTGGAACCGGCTTGGGATTGTCAATAGCCAATTGGATTGTCGATGGACACCATGCTGGAATGATTATCGAGAGTGAAGAAAAAAAGGGAACCAAGATTACATTGAATTTTGACAAGGGGGTAGAAAAAAAGTGAGCAGCTTAAAATTTTACGGCGATGAGATTATTACCGGACCGGGCAGCCTGGAGGCCATTAAAAAAGTCATGGGACAACGGTTTTTTATTGTAACCGGAAAGACAGCCTTATTCAGAAATGGGACAATCAAACGAGCCGAAGCATTTTTAAAAGAAAGTGACAAGGATTACGACATCCTCAGCGGTATCGGAGCAAACCCCAGTGTGTTAGATATAGAAGCGGGTCTGATTAAGATGAAGGAATTTAATCCAGACGTGGTGATTGCCATCGGTGGTGGTTCGGTTCTGGATGCGGCCAAAGTCATGACGCTGATGTGCGAGTACGAGGGGTTAACCATTGATGCAATAAAAAACGGCCAGGCACCGGAAAAACGGGAGCGGGTTAAGCTGGTAGCGATTCCCTCAACCTCCGGAACGGCATCCGAGGTCACTCGGGCGGCAGTGATTACCTTCCCGGAAGAAAATATCAAAATAGGCCTAAAAACCAAGGCTTTTATCCCGGATCTAGCTATTCTGGATGGGGAACTGGCTCTGTCGATGCCGCCCACTGTGATGGTCGAATCGGGAATGGATGCCTTGACCCATAGTCTTGAAGCGTATATCAATAAAAACGCTGATGACTTCACCAAAACGATTGCAAAAGGAGCAGTGGAAGGTTTGTTAAAACACCTGCGCCAGTCCTTTGAAATTGGTGATATCGAAAGCCGGCAGCATGTCCACAATTTTTCTTGTCTGGCCGGATTCGCCTTTCAAAATGCCGGTCTGGGAATGGATCATGGCATTGCCCATGCCTTCGGGGGGCGTTTTGGAACTAGTCATGGACTGCTTAATGCGATTGCCCTGCCTTATGTGCTGGAATATAATGGGCGGGATCCTGCGGTAGCTGAGGATCTGGAACAGCTATCCCGGTTAATCGGAAAAAACATTATTGAAGAAGTCAAAGATCTCAATAAAACCTTTAATATCCCCAACTCCTTTAGTGCTGCGGGCATCCCGGAAGAGGAATTCAAAACCCACTATGATGAGTTGCTAAAGCATTCACTGATGGGCTCGACCCAAAGAAATCCAGTCACAATGGATGCGGCTGAAATGGATAAGGTTTTGACAAGCATTTATTATGGAGAAAAGAAATTTTAGTCAAGATACAAATGAGAAAGATGCAAAACTGAACCAGAAGTTCTCAGCACTTTGCAATTAACGATGAAATAAATATTTAGGAGAACACATGAGTTTATTAGACGGGTTAAACGCTCGACAACGAGAAGCAGCAGAAACCATCGATGGGCCACTATTAATATTGGCAGGGGCCGGATCAGGAAAAACACGAACCATTATCCATCGCATTGCCCATATTATTGAAACCGGACAAGCATGGCCGTCGCAGATTCTGGCCATCACCTTTACCAATAAAGCCGCCGGAGAAATGCGCGAGCGGATTGCTAAAATGAATATTCAGGACAGTAAACGAATTTGGATGTCAACCTTCCATGCCATGTGCGCCCGAATCATGCGTACCCATGCGCAATGGTTGGGCTATGATGACAATTTTGTCATTTATGATATGGATGACCAGAAGCGTTTATATAAAAGTCTGATCAAAGAATTGGATCTCAATGACAAGTATTTTACCAACCAGTTTTTAGCCGGCGAAGTCTCTAGAGCCAAAAATAACTTTGTCAGCCCGGAAGCCTATATAAAAGCAAATTCGGGAGATTTCAGAAAAGAACAGGTCGGACTTTATTATAAACGCTACCAGGAAAGCTTAAAAGCAAATAATGCCATGGATTTTGATGATCTGATCTACAATACCCTGGTATTATTCAAAGGGTTTCCAGAAATTCTGGAACAATATCAGAATCGCTTTAAATATATTATGGTTGATGAATACCAGGATACCAATCATAGCCAATACGAATTGGTCAATATGCTGGCAGCTAAAAACAAAAATATTTGTGTCTGTGGTGATGACGACCAGAGTATTTACGGTTGGCGAGGAGCCGATATTAACAATATCCTCGATTTTGAGAAAGACTATGCCAATGCCAAGGTGGTCAAGCTAGAAGAGAATTATCGCTCAACCCAGACCATTTTAGACTGTGCCAATGGCGTTATTGCCCGAAACACCGGTCGTAAAGAAAAGGCGCTGTGGACAAATAATGACGGCGATGAAAAGATAATGATCGCTTCCTTTAACCAGGGTTATGATGAAGCCCGGTTTATTGTTGATGAGATTAATGAAAATATTAGCAAGGGTAATGGGATCTACGGGGATTTTGCGATTCTCTACCGAACCAATGCCCAGTCTCGGCTGTTTGAAGAAGCGCTGATGCGGGCCGGTTTGCCTTTTCAGTTAATCGGCGGCACCGGGTTTTACTCTCGGGTTGAAATTAAAGATATCATTGCCTACTTAAATGTCCTGAGCAATCCCAAAGATAATATGGGCTTTATGCGAATTGTCAATGTCCCCAAGCGGGGGATTGGTTCAGCCACGATTGAAAAAATTGCTGAATATGCTAATTTTAAAAGCTTTAGCTTAATGCAGGCTTTTCATCATGTTGAAGAAATTCCGGAACTGAGCCCCAGTGTAAAAAATAAGGTTCGGGCTTTTAGCGAACTGATGAAGAAATTGGAAGCGCTTCAGGAGAGTGCCAGCTTAAGCGAGTTGATTTCGGCAGTGATTGAAAAAACCGGTTATCTGGAAATGCTCGAAACCGGAAAAATGGATAAGGGTGAAAGCCGCTTAGAAAACCTCCAGGAACTGGTATCTTCAGCGACAGACTTTGAAAAGAATAGCGACGACCTCAGTCTCACCGCCTATCTGGAAACCGTTGCCTTGTCATCAGAAACCGATAAGTACGATGGCGACCTCGGTAAGGTGCTGCTGATGACCCTTCATAACGCTAAAGGTCTGGAATTCCCGATTGTCTTTATTCCCGGTCTGGAAGAAGGGATCTTCCCCCATGGCCGCGCGATGGATTCGCCAGAGGATATTGAAGAGGAACGGCGGATCTGTTATGTCGGAATTACCCGGGCGATGAAACGCCTTTATATTTCCTGGGCAGCTGAAAGAACGCTTTACGGACGTCGCCAGCTCCAAACCCCTTCGCGATTTTTAAAAGAAATGCCAGAGCAGGTGTGCGTCGAAAATAAACAACGTTACGAGCGCAAACCGGAAATTGATATTGAAACCAAAAAGAATAAAACTTTTTCCGAGCGTGTTACCCAGTCAAAGGTAGCGATCCGCAGAAATAATGCCAATGCGGTTAACCTTCATAACAATCCGACGGAAACTGCTTTTGGACTGACCGATAAGGTTAAGCATAAGAAGTTTGGTATTGGTACCGTGGTTGAAGTAAAAAACAATATGATTTCGGTCGCCTTTCCGGGGGTGGGGATCAAAAAAATGGATCCGACTTTTGTCGAAAAAGCTTAGTAAAATATAAGGATAGGAAACGCGTATGAGCAATACCCGAATTAAAGATTTAAGAAAAAAAATAGCAGCATACAACAGAGCCTATTATCTCGATGATGCACCCCTGGTTTCCGACTATGATTATGATCAGCTGATGCAGGAACTGATTGCTTTGGAAACCGAAAACCCGGAATGGATCACCCCGGATTCGCCGACCCAACGGGTTGGCGGAAGCCCTTCAGAAGGCTTTGACAAGGTCGTTTACAGCCGTCCCAAACTGAGCCTGAGCAATGCCTTTGAGGCTGGTGACCTCCGCGATTTTGACCGCCGGGTAAGGCAGATCTGCCCCGCGGCCAGCTATGTGGTGGAATATAAATTTGACGGGCTAACGGTGGTGCTTAACTATCAAAATGGTGTGTTTGTTCAGGGCGCCACCCGGGGTGATGGCGAAGTGGGAGAGAATGTTACCACCAACCTTAAAACCATCCGAACCATCCCGCTACGTCTTTCGGAACCGGTAACCCTAGAAGTTCGGGGTGAGGTGTTTATGGGCAAAGCCGATTTTGAAAAACTGAATCAGCGTCGTCTGGCAGACGACGAAAGCCCTTTTGCCAACCCCAGAAATGCGGCCGCCGGATCCTTGCGGCAATTAGACCCCAGGTTAACGGCGTCCCGGCCACTAGATATTTTTGTCTTTAATCTGGAAGCGGTAGATGGTTTTGAACCAAAAACTCACATCGAGACCCTCGATTATTTAAAAACCTTGGGTTTTAAAACCAGCGCAGTCAAGACCTTTAGCGATATCGAAGCGATCATTGACTACTGCAGCCTGATGGAAGCAGAAAGACGTAATCTGCCCTTTGATATCGACGGTCTGGTGATTAAAGTCGATGAATTGTCCGATCGGGAGTTGCTCGGTAATACCTCAAAAAGCCCCCGCTGGGCGATCGCTTACAAATTTGCGCCAGACCAGGCAATTACCACCGTGGCTGCGATTACTGTTCAGGTTGGCCGAACCGGTGCCCTGACCCCAGTGGCCGAACTTGCGCCGGTATCACTAGCGGGGTCGGTGATCTCCCGGGCAACCCTCCATAATGAAGACAATATTAGCGCAAAAGATATCCGCATTGGCGATCATGTGGTGATCCAGAAGGCGGGTGATGTTATTCCGGAAGTCGATCACGTGGTGTTTGAAAAGCGATCGGGAAACGAGGTTGTTTTTCAAATGCCAAAACGCTGTCCGGTTTGTGATGAACCAACCTTTCGGATTGCCGGGGAAGCGGTGACTAAATGCCTGAACATGGCCTGTCCGGCGCAGCTGTTTCGAAAACTGGTGCATTTTACGTCCCGCGATGCGATGAACATCGAAGGGCTGGGAGCGGGCGTGCTGCGGCTGTTGATGGACGAGAAACTGGTAATCAACCCAGTCGATATCTATCATCTGGATGAGAAAAGAGCGCAGTTAGTCACTCTTGAAAAGTTGGGCGAAAAATCGGTCGACAATCTTTTGGCCGGTATTGAAGCCTCTAAAAAACGGGAATTATCGCGGCTGATTTTTGCTTTAGGAATTCCCCTGGTCGGTGCCAGAGGTGCGAAAATCCTGGCAGACCATTATCAAAATATGGAAAATTTGGTTCTGGCTCAAGCGGACGATCTCAAAGCGATTTTTGAAATTGGCGAAAAAATGGCCACCGAGATTGTCGATTTTTTCCAGACGCCTACTAATATTGAAATTATCAGAGGGTTAGAAGCCGCAGGTTTGAAGATGACTCAGGAAACCCGATTGGATTCTCAGACCCTTGCCGGTAAGACCTTTGTGCTCACCGGCACCCTGCCCACTCTCGACCGACGTGAAGCCAAAGCGCTGATCGAGACCAATGGCGGGAAGGTAGCTGGAAGCGTCAGTAAGAAGACCGATTTTCTCTTATCCGGTGAAAAATCCGGGTCTAAATATGAAAAAGCCCAGTCGCTGGGAATTGCAATAATTGATGAAGAAGCGTTTTTAGGCCTTGTCACGGGTGGTCGGTTTGATCTATAATGAAGGGTGATTTTTAGAATCAGACTGACAGCTCCGACTGTTAACATAGAAAATCAGCCTAGTGTTTATCTTAACGAAGTGCGTAAGAGTAGTGCGTAAGAGTAGTGCGCAAAAAGTGCATAAAGAAATGATTAAAAAAGGTAGAAAGTCAACAGCAAAGAAAGGATAACAATATGAGTTTAACACGAGAAGATGTCACCTACGTGGCCAATCTTGCCCGTTTGGAATTTTCCGAGGATGAAGTGACAGCGTTAGCCGAGCAACTGGGTGCAGTGCTTAATTATGCCGAAACCCTCAGCGGATTGGATACCTCTAAAATTAAGGCCACCGAACATGTGCTGGCGGTTCAGAATGTCTTTCGGGAGGACGAAATCAAGTCCTGCCTGACTAATGAAGAAGCTTTGGCTAATGCACCGGAAAGCGAAGCCGGGTGCTTTAAGGTTCCCCGGGTTATGGAATAGGAGGCAATAATGGAATTATATCAAAAAACCATCCATCAAATAAATGACCTTCTGGATAAAAAAGAAGTCACGGTTACGGAGGTAACCCAAGCGGTGGTTAACCGCATTAACGCAGTTGAAAAAGCGACCGATGCTTATCTCAGTCTCCAGACCGATGACGCTTTGGAAGCGGCTGCGGCAGTAGATGCCGAGCTGTCCGGGCGAGCCCAAAAAACTCCCCTAGAAGGAATACCCTACGGTCTCAAAGACAACATGTGTACCAAGGGGATCTTAACCACCTGTGCCTCAAAAATGCTTTATAACTTTAATCCTCCTTATAATGCTGCGGTTTATGAAAGACTTAGCGAAGATGGCGGTATTTTGTTGGGAAAAACCAATATGGACGAGTTTGCCATGGGTTCTTCGACCGAAAATTCAGCCTATAAGAAGACCCGCAATCCCTGGGATTTAAACAAGGTGCCCGGCGGATCCAGCGGCGGATCAGCGGTTGCGGTGGCCGCCGATACGGCCTTTTACAGCTTGGGTTCAGACACCGGCGGATCGATCCGTCAGCCAGCCTCTTTTTGTGGGGTGGTGGGGATGAAACCAACCTATGGTCTGGTTTCCCGTTATGGTCTGGTGGCCTTTGCATCGTCGCTGGATCAGATTGGACCCTTCACCAAGGACGTGCAAGACTGCGCCCTGGTGTTAAATGCCATTGTTGGCCATGATAGCAAGGATTCCACCTCTCTCAATCTTAAAAAAATTGATTATAGCAAAAACCTCAAGCAAGGGGTTAAGGGGTTAAAAATTGGCGTGGCCAAAGAATTTTTCGGCGAAGGTTTGCAACCGGAAGTCCGCAAAAGCCTGGAAGATGCCATGGCCATCTACAAAACCCTGGGGGCTGAAATCGTCGATGTGTCCTTCTTACATCTGGATTATGCCTTATCTGCCTACTATATGATTTCATCGGCTGAAGCCAGCTCCAACCTGGCCCGTTACGATGGCATTCGTTATGGTTTCAGAGCCGAAGAATACAATGACCTGATTGATCTTTACAAGAAAACCAGAAGCCAGGGTTTTGGCGACGAGGTTAAACGACGGATCATGCTGGGCACCTATGCCCTCAGCTCCGGTTATTATGATGCCTATTATAAAAAAGCGATGCAGGTGCGAACCATCATCAAGGCCGATTTTGATCAGGTCTTTGGCGGTTGCGATGTGCTGTTGACGCCAACGGCGCCGACTACCGCCTTTGGGATCGGTGAAAAAACCAGCAATCCGCTGGAGATGTATTTAACCGATATTTACACCGTACCGGTTAACATTGCTGGGATTCCCGGACTTTCAATTCCCTGTGGCTTAGACAACAACGGAATGCCGATTGGGATGCAGCTGTTGGGACCGATCTTAAGTGAAGAGACGCTGTTAAAAACCGCCTGGGCCTTTGAGCATGAATCAGGCCTGGCAAATTTAAAAGCACCATTGGGAACGGAGGTCTAAATCATGGAATATGAAATTGTTATTGGAATGGAAATCCATATTGAGTTAGGCACAAAAACAAAAATATTCTGTTCCTGTCCGACCGAGTTTGGCCAGGATGAAAACACCCATACCTGCCCGGTTTGTCTGGGCATGCCCGGGGTGTTACCGGTATTAAATGAAAAAGTGGTTGAATACGCTACTCGCGCCGGATTGGCGCTTAATTGCGAAATTGCTCACTTTAGCAAGATGGACCGAAAAAACTATTTCTATCCGGATTTGCCCAAAGCCTATCAAACCTCCCAGTTTGATTTACCCATCTGTACCGGTGGCGTAGTCGGCATTGAAGTGGATGGGGTTAAAAAAGACATCGGTATTACCCGCATTCATATCGAAGAAGATGCCGGCAAGTTGCTTCATGAATCCGCTGACGGAACCCTGCTGGATGTCAACCGCTGCGGTGTGCCGCTGATTGAGATCGTCACCGAGCCGGATCTGCGCAGTGCTGAAGAAGCCCGCGCTTTTGCCGAAAAGGTCAGAAATATTCTGGAATATACCGGTGTCTCTGATTGTAAAATGGAACAGGGCTCGATGCGTTTTGACGTAAATCTGTCGATTCGGGAAAAAGGTTGCGATGTACTGGGAACCCGTACTGAAATGAAAAACTTAAACTCCTTCCGGGCGCTGATCCGGGCGGTTCAATACGAAAGCAAACGACAGATCATTGAGCTTAAAAAAGGTCGCACGATTATTCAGGAAACCCGGAAATGGGATGACACCAAAGGCACCTCATCTTCGCTGCGAAGCAAGGAAGAAGCCCACGATTACCGTTATTTCCCAGAACCGGATCTGGTTCCGATCGTCCTGGAATCGGCCTACATCGAAAAAATTAAAAGCGCACTGCCGGAATTACCGGAAGCTAAAAAACAGCGCTATATTGATGAGTATAAATTACCGGAATACGATGCCGGAGTGTTGACCACCACCGGTGTGACCGCCCGATTTTTTGAAGAGGCGGTGGCGCTGTATAACGAACCCAAACAGATTTCTAACTGGATGATGGTTGAAATTCCGCCCCTGTTAAAAGAAAATGAACTCAGTATGGAAAATATTTCGATTACTCCGGCGCAATTGGTGGCCTTGCTAAAACTGGTCAAAAACAATGAAATCAGTGGAAACACCGGTAAAGAAGTTTTAAAAGAAATGTTTTCTACTGGCAAAAACCCCGGCGATATTGTTAAAGAAAAGGGTCTGGCACAAATGAGTGACAGCGGCGAGCTGGAAGCGATCATTGAAAAAATCGTTTCGGACAATCCCAAATCGGTTGAAGATATTGGTGCCGGCAATGAAAAAGCTTACGGTTTCTTAACTGGTCAGGTGATGAAGGCCACCAAGGGAAAAGCTAATGCTCAGGTCGCCAACGAAATTATTCGGGCTGTTGTAGCCAAACATTTGGCATAAGACGATAGGATGCTTAACAGAACGAAATAAACATAAGAAATTTTGACTAAGGGATTACTGCAAGACTTGTGGTAATCCCTTAAAAAATAATAGAAACATAAAGGAAAAAGATGGAAAAAATTGAAGCAGTAAAAGCGATAGAAGCGATTGGTCAACGAATTGACGGCCGCGAAGCCGATGAATTACGACCCATGATTGTCACCCGAAACTTTATTAAACATGCCCAGGGATCAGTGTTGATCGAAGTCGGTGATACCAAGGTCATTTGTACCGCTATGGTTGAAGACAAAGTGCCGCCATTTTTAAAAGGTCAGAAAAAGGGTTGGATTACCGCCGAGTATGAAATGATTCCCGGGTCAACTAATACCCGCAAAAGTCGCGATCGAAATCGCGGTAAAATCGATGGCCGAACCATGGAAATCCAGCGCTTGATCGGCAGAAGTCTGCGGTCTGTCATCGACCTTTCAATGTTGGGGGAGCGAACCATCTGGATTGACTGTGATGTGATCCAGGCCGACGGTGGAACCCGGACAGCGGCGATTACCGGTTCATTTCTGGCGCTTCATGACGCCTTGTCAGATCTGATGGCAAAGGGAAAATTAAAAGCAATGCCAATCACTAATTTTGTTGCCGCCACCAGTGTCGGGATTTTTAAGGGCGAAGCCATTGTTGATCTGTGTTATGAAGAAGATTCAAACGCCGAGGTTGATATGAATATGGTCATGACCGAAGCCGGCGAAATCATCGAAATTCAGGGAACCGGTGAAGAACGTCCCTTTAAAAAGGAAGAACTTCAGAAGATGTTAGAACTGGGCGAAGCAAGTATCAAAAAAATCATCGCCTTCCAAAAAGATACATTACAGGATTAACGGGTAAGTTATAATGAGAACAATACTTTTAGCCACTGCAAATCAGGATAAGGCCAAAGAATTGAAGGCGATGTTGGGAGTGGATTTTGAAGTCCTGACAATGAAGGATTTTGGGATTGACATTGACATCATTGAAGACGGTCTTAGCTATGAAGCGAATGCTTTAATTAAGGTGCGGGCCTTACAGCCATATGTGATAGGAAAAGACCTGGTCATTATGGGGGATGACTCCGGCCTGTCGGTGGATTGCCTTAATGGGGCTCCGGGAATTTATTCGGCTCGCTACGCCGGTGACAATGCCAGTTATACCGACAATAATAAAAAGCTCTTAAAAGAAATGGCAGATGTGCCGGAAGATCAGCGGGGAGCGGCGTTTATCACCGTTATCGCGATGATTCTAGCCGATGGACAAGAGCGATGCTGTGAAGGTCTGGTCCGAGGAAAAATTGCCTTTGATTATTGCGGAGCAGGCGGATTCGGCTATGACCCGCTGTTTATTCATGAGGAGTCTGGCCGGTGCTATGGAGAGATGACCAAAGCAGAAAAAAATCAGCTCAGTCACCGGGCGGTTGCGGTCGAAAAGGCTCGGGAAATACTGAAGCAGGTGCTTTAACAAGGGGTTCAATGTGGCTACTTTAGTCAAGCAGAAAAATAAGGGATGGGGGAGAATATGAAAATTGGCGTAATGAGTGATAGCCATGGCAATCTGAAAGCGGTCAAACAGGCCACCGCGGAAATGGGGCAGGTGGATGTCATCATCCATTTAGGAGATTATGTTGAAGATGCCCTCTATCTGCGAACGATCACGAATATCCCCGTCCACATGCTAAAGGGAAATTTGGATTCGTTTGCTAAAGATGGCAGTATCACGCTGGAGATCACCTTGGGGGGAGTTAAATTTTTCGCCTGTCATGGTCATAAGTACGGGGTCAAGAATGATTTGCACCGCCTTTACTATGCCGGGTTGGAAAAAAATGCCCAGGTGATTCTTTATGGCCATACCCACCACGCTTATAGCGAAGATGATGGCCGTATTCTGATATTAAACCCTGGTTCGGTGGGGGCACCCAGAATGGGTGATCCCGAAAGCTATGGACTGATTACCATTGAAAATGGTGCAATTGACGCAAAAATCATCCCGCTTTGGAATGACTGACAGAAATATCGAAAAAGGAGCGACGCAATGCTGAGTATCAAAGATGTATCAATGACCTATAAAAAAGGAAACAAAGAGGCCTTAAAAAACATTAATTTAAAAATTGAAGAAGGCGAATTTACAGCCTTACTGGGGCAAAATGGGGCAGGAAAAAGTACCCTGATCAATATCCTGGCGGGTAATGTCAAAAAGACCCGGGGAGAAGTAAGTATCGGCGGCTATAGCCTCGACAGAAATGAGCTTGAAACAAAAAAAATCATTGGCATTGTACCTCAGGAAACTGGCTATGATTTTGTGTTTACCGTCGATGAAGCGCTAAAAAAACAATCCGGCTACTTTGGGATCAAAGATAACAAGGCGTATATCGACGAAGTTTTGGAGGCCTTGTATTTAACTGAAAAAAGAAGTGCCAGAATTCGGGATCTGTCCGGGGGGATGCGACGACGGTTTTTAATCGCCAAGGCACTGGTTCATAAACCTAAAATTCTTATTTTGGATGAACCAACAGCAGGAGTCGATATTGAAATGCGGCATACCTTGTATGATTTTCTGGTTAAGCTCCATGAATCAGGAACGACCATTATTTTGACCACCCACTATATTGAAGAAGCTGAAAAATTGTGCAAACGGATTGTAATAATCGATGGCGGAAAAATCATTGCCGATGAGCCAAAAGAAGAGCTAATGGATGCGTTTTCCCGGGAATCGATCATTGAAGTTAGCTTCGAGGATGAGCTGAATCTGGCTGATTTTGATTTTCTTAGTGACTATCACCCGCATATCGAAGACAAAACCAGGCTCCAGCTGAAGGCTTCAAAAAAGGACTTATCGAAAGTCTTTCGACAACTGTCAGAGAAAAATATGGAATTCACCAACTTGGTGGTCGAAAGACCAAAGCTGGAAGATGTTTATTTAAACATCATTAAACATTAGGAGGGGATATGAAAAATAGAATATTTTATAACAGAATTGGATTTTTAACCCTCTTAAACAAGGAGATCCACCGGTTTATGAAGGTGCCGGTGCAGACGGTTCTGGCGCCGCTGATTGCGAATATCTTATATATGTTAATCTTTGGTGGGATGCTGCAAACCAGAGAAGTCGGGATTGAAGGGATCAGTTATCTTAATTTTCTGGTGCCCGGCTTAGCAACAATGGGGGCGATTTTTGCTTCTTTTCAAAATCCGGCGTTCTCAATGATATCGCAAAAATTTCAAAATACGATTCAGGATTTAAACAGCTATCCGATCTCAATCACTGAAAAAATTCTAGCCTTTGTCTTTGGGGGGATGTTCCGCGGGGTTTTGGTCGGCTTGCTAACCTATGCGGCAACAATTTTCTTTGTCGGTTATGAAGTCGAATATCCACTATTTTTCTTACTGGCATTGACGGCAACATCCTTTGTCTTTGCATCACTGGGTTTAATTGTCGGACTGGCATTGGATAACTTTGAGAAAATGAATTTTGCCTTGGCGATTATTATCACCCCACTAACCTATTTAGGCGGTGTATTTTTTGAAATTTCAAAGCTGCCTGGTATATTATCGGCGATCAAATACATCAACCCCATCTATCCACTGGTCAATGTCTCTCGATACACCTATATTGGGGTATGCGAGGGCAATATTGTGATTCATGTTATTTTAACAATGGCGTTGGTTATCAGTGCATTTTTAGTTGCAGCACATATTTTTAAAAAGGGCGTGGGAATTAAAACGGTTTAAGTCATTTGATTTTTTGATGACGGATATCGGTAGGCTCGTAATAGAATAAAATCAAAAAAATAATCATAAAATAAAATCATAAAAAATAGTTGACAACTCTTGCTATTTAAAGTATACTAACACTTGTCTCTAAGAGAGGCAATGCGGGTGTAGCTCAGTGGTAGAGCCCTGGCCTTCCAAGCCAGTCGCGAGGGTCCGATTCCCTTCACCCGCTCCATTTTTGCGAAAAGAATTGAGCGCCTGTAGCTCAGTAGGATAGAGCAACGGCCTTCTAAGCCGTGTGCCAGGGGTTCGAATCCCTTCAGGCGCACCATTTTCAGTAGATTTACGTATGTTTTATATCGTGGTGGGTATAGTTCAATCGGTTAGAGCGTCGGATTGTGATTCCGGAAGTTGTGGGTTCGAGTCCCATTATCCACCCCATTTTCTATATCATTATTACTTTTATAGGGGTATAGCCAAGTTGGTAAGGCACCAGATTTTGATTCTGGCATTTCGTAGGTTCGAGTCCTGCTACCCCTGCCATTTTTACCGGGCAGAGAAGACAGAAAAACTAAATTATAGCATGACCCATTAGCTCAGTTGGTAGAGCATCTGACTTTTAATCAGGGTGTCGGGCGTTCGAGTCGCCCATGGGTCACCATTTGAAATCATAACCGCAGCGATTGCGGTTTTTTTTATTTTTTGAAGAATGTTGAAATGACTTAAGTGTTGTTTTATAACGGGTTGGGGTATAAAATAGAGCAAATCGATATTGTCGTGTCACTTCGGCATAAAAGGAGCAGTTAGCGATGAAGCAAGGGCAAATCTTAATACGGATTATTAAAATATTGGGAATGGTAGTGGTCGCTTTCGTTATTATCATATTGACCTATCTGGGTGATTATTACCATGCCGATCAAACCGCCCATGATGCCCTGATCGCAAGTGAGCAGGTCAATGTAAGAGAAGCGCAAAACCTGACCATTTTTACGCCGACAGCAGGACAGGATAAAATGGGTTTTATCTTTTATCCTGGCGGCAAGGTTGAAGATATTGCCTATGCCCCGCTGATGCGTTCGCTGGCGGAACATGGTTATTCGGCAGTGATTGTCGGGATGCCCTTTAATCTGGCCGTATTTAATGCTAACGGTGCAGATAAGGTAATGGAAACCTTGCCGGAAATAGACCAGTGGATCATGGTTGGCCACTCCTTGGGCGGCGCCATGGCTTCGGACTATCTGGCCGGACATGATGATCAGGTGGCAGGGTTGGTTCTATTGGGTGCTTATCCCAATAAAACGATCGCTCAGAGTAGCCATCCAGTGCTGAGCCTGTACGGCAGTAAAGATCAGATTATCGACCAACAGGGCTTTGCAGATGGCCGCAATAAGCTGCCGGTCACGGCCAGTTATCACGAAATAACTGGCGGCAATCATAGTGGCTTCGGCAATTATGGAGAACAGGCCGGCGATGGGATCGCCTCCATTTCATCGGTCGAACAGCAAGCGATAACAATAACAAAAATTATCGAAATCTGGAAAGGAAATTGATATGGAAAATAACAAAACAGAAAACATCAAAGAAATCGTTTTGGCGGGCGGCTGTTTCTGGGGAACGGAAATGTATTTTAAAGCCATTAGAGGGGTTGTCAAGACGGAGGTAGGTTATGCCAATGGCAAAACTCAAAACCCCACCTATGAGGACGTCTGTCATGGAAATAGCGGGCATGCCGAGGTAGTCAAGGTGATTTATGATAATCAGGTAATCAGTCTGCCATTTTTGTTAAGTATGTATTTTGAAGTCATCGATCCGGTGGCAGTCAATCGTCAGGGGAATGATGTCGGGAGCCAATATCGCACCGGGATTTATTACTTAGATCCCACCGATGAAGCGGTGATACTTAAATCAGTCGATCAGTTAAGACGCGAATATGGGGTGCCGCTGGCGATTGAGGTATTGCCGCTTAAAAACTACAGGTCTGCTGAAGCCTACCACCAGGATTATCTGATCAAGAATCCCGGAGGTTACTGCCATATTGGCAACCGTGAGTTTAAAAAAGCAGCGGTAGCCCGGGATCCATCTTTAAAATAACAGTCGGTGATTAAAAGCTGACGCAAAAGCAGTTGCTTTCACAAGCAGCTAACAAAGAGACTTTGGAAAGAGGGAAAAGTATGAGCATCATTGGTAACATTATCTGGATTATTTTGGGGGGATTGATTATGGCAGTCGCCTGGCTTTTAGCTGGCATTCTTTGCTGCATTACCATTATTGGGATACCCTTGGGATTACAGGCTTTTAAAATGGCGCAGTTGGTCTTTTGGCCATTTGGAAAAACGGTAGATTATTCAAACATGGGAACCGGTTCGGTGATTCTAAATATTCTATGGATTTTGATCTTTGGATGGGGTCTGGCAGCCGCATCGGCGATTCTGGGGATTATTTATTGCATTACCCTGATTGGGATACCTTTTGGACTGCAGTGGTTTAAATTTGCCAAGCTGGCACTGTTTCCGTTCGGCGCACAAATTAGAGATATTTAAGTAGGCGAGGGCGCTATTAAGCTTGACAAGAAATTGAAATCGATACTATAATAAACAGTGGGTGTGTTATACCCGCTGTTTTTTAAGATGATTTTGTTATTTAAATTTGTTGATCGTAGGAGGGTAAGGAACATCGAAACAAAAAAGACGTCCCAAAAACCCATCATTGAAATAAAGGCTCTGGGGAAAACCTTTCGTCCCAAAAGTGGCGAAGTAAAAGCTTTAGAAGGCATTAATCTGAGCATCAACCAGGGTGATATTTATGGCATTATTGGTATGAGCGGGGCAGGTAAAAGTACCCTGGTACGCTGTATCAATCTGCTTGAAAAGCCCACCAGCGGGAGTGTCTTCATTGATGGACAGGATATATCAAAAATAACTGAAAAAGAACTGCGAACGGTGCGTTACTCGGTTGGGATGATTTTTCAGCAGTTTAATTTGTTAATGCAGCGAACCGCCGAAAAAAATATTCTCTTTCCCCTGGAAATTGCCGGGGTCGACAAAGAAACGGCCAAAAAGAGAACCGCTGAATTGTTGGAATTGGTGGGCTTGCCCGATAAGGCGAAGGCCTATCCTTCGCAGTTGTCCGGGGGACAAAAACAACGGATTGCAATTGCCAGAGCCCTGGCCAATAATCCTAAGATTTTATTGTGTGACGAGGCCACATCGGCGCTGGATCCATCGACAACCAATTCGATTCTCAAGCTGTTAAAAGAAATTAATCAGAAATTGGGGATCACCATTGTGATCATCACCCATGAAATGAGCGTGGTGGAGCAGATTTGCAGCCATGTGGCAATTATCGATAAAAGCAAAATTGCCGAAGACGGCGAGGTCGAAGATATCTTCCGAAACCCGAAAACCGAGATTGCCAAAAAAATGATCTTTTCTGAAGGCGATCAGGGGTCGGTTATTATGGGCAGAAACACCTATCGGGTAGTGTTTGATGAAAAATCCTCTAGTGATTCGGTGATCGCAAAAATGATATTAGAAACAAAATGCCTGGTCAATATTCTCCATGCTGACATGAAAAATATTGATGGTTTCGCCTTTGGACAAATGGTGATCCAGCTGCCGGAAGATGAGCTGAGTGTCGCCCGAGCCGTTAATTACCTGCGATCGCATCAAATTACGGTTGAGGAGGTGGGCACCCATGTGGGATAGTTCAATGACGACACTGATTGTGCAAGGAACCTTTGAAACCCTATATATGACATTGGCGTCAACGCTTTTGGCCTATATCATTGGCTTGCCAATGGGCGTATTGCTGGTCACCAGCGATTCCGAAGGAATTGTCCCAATGAAGTGGCTTAATAAGATGCTTAACATTGTGGTCAATATTACCCGGTCGATCCCGTTTTTGATCTTGCTGATTGCGGTGATCCCTCTGACAAGGCTGATTACCGGAACAACTATCGGATCTACCGCAACCATTGTACCGCTAGTGATAGCCGCAGCGCCGTTTATTGCCCGGTTGGTAGAATCGTCCATCAAAGAGGTAGATTATGGGATTATTGAAGCCTCGCTGTCAATGGGAGCCAGCCCGATACAGGTGGTGACGAAGGTGATGATCCCAGAGGCTAAGCCCTCGCTAATTATCGGCGCGGCCATCGCGACCACAACTATTTTAGGCTATTCGGCGATGGCGGGGATTGTCGGTGGTGGTGGCCTGGGGGATATTGCCATCCGCTTTGGCTACTATCGTTATGAAACCGGTATGATGGTGATAACCGTGATATTGCTGGTTTTAATCGTTCAGCTTTTTCAAGAGGTTGGTATGAAAATTGCCCAAAAACAGGATCGAAGAAAATAAGTGTTTTTCTGATCGGGAGACGATTTGGGTTGACAGCAAACAAAGTCCATGTTATATTACATATTGTTCAACTAGGAATTATATGAAAGAAAATAAAAAAGGAGAAGATCATGAAAAAATTAGGTTTAGTAGTATTAATCAGCGTTCTCGGTTTGGCCTTATTCACAGGCTGTGCAGCTAAAGGCACAGATGATAAAACCATTGTTGTTGGCGCCAGTCCAACCCCTCATGGAGAGATTTTGGCGGTAGCGGAGGAAGTTTTAACGGAAGCGGGCTACACCCTTGAGGTGAAAGAATTCACCGATTATGTGCAACCAAATTTAACCCTGGAAAACAAAGAGTTGGATGCCAACTTTTTCCAGCATCTGCCATACTTGGAAGACTTCAATGTGAAAAACAACACCGAGCTGGTGAGTGCTGGTGCGGTTCACTATGAACCATTGGGCTTATACCCAGGTAAGGTAAAAACCTTGGATGCCATTGTTGATGGATCAACGATTGCCATTCCGAATGATACAACAAATGAAGCCAGAGCCTTATTATTGCTTGAAACAATTGGCTTGATCAAGGTTGATCCTAAAGCTGGTTTAGAAGCAACCCCAAAAGACATCATCGAAAATCCTAAAAATCTCGTTTTCAAAGAACTGGAAGCGGCGCAGCTAGCACGATCACTACCCGATGTTGATTTAGCCGTGATTAACGGAAACTATGCCATTGAAGCAGGATTAAATGCCGGCACCGATGCCATTGCCAAAGAAGAAAAAGATTCGTTAGCAGCTCAGACCTATGCCAACATTGTGGCAGTACGAGTTGGAGATGAAACGAGTGAAAAAACATTAGCACTGATGAAAGCATTGCAGAGCGAAAAAGTAATCAGCTTTATCGAAAGTAACTACCAGGGTGCTGTTGTACCGATGTCTTAGTCATAATTTTTGGAAACGTCTCAAATTGAGGCGTTTCTTTTTTAAACTGAAAATTTTCACGAAATAGAGTTGTATAGATTTAAAAAGACCCAATAATCGTCTGTGATTATTGGGTCTTTTTAAAGTAAGTGTGGATGATTAACGGGTTCTTCCGCCATGACGCATGCCAGTTCCGTCTTGAGGACGAGTACCACCACCGACATCACAAACACCATCGCCGTCTTCATCGACAAATGCTCCGCCACCAGCGCCGTAGCCAGATCCGCCAGTGCCAACAGGGTTTCCAGTGAGGTCACAAAGGCCATCACCGTCAGCATCACCAGTGCCCTGACAATTGCCATATGGTCTTTCACCACCGCTTCCTTGTCCATTGCCGTTAGCGGCAAAGGTTGTGCCTGCGGTTACCAACAACAATGCGAGTGACGTTACTAAAATCAATTTTGCTTTCATTGTTAACTCCTCCGTTTTTTATTGTATTTTGTTGATGTCTGTATTATATGATGGCTTTATGTCATTCGTGTGTCAAAATGAAAAACAGAAGACAGTTACGAAAATCATGTGATAAAATAAGAAAGAAGAATATGACTTGGCAGCGCGGTTAATTATGACACGATCTTGTCATAATGATGTGGTAAACTCTTATCAATAAGAAGAAAATGGAGGCGTATGTCTATGAAGGGTATTCGTATTCTGGTGGCTGAAGATGAAGAGAAATTGCGAGAAATCGTCTTAAAATATTTAAAGAAAGAAGGTTATGACGGTTTCGGGGCAGCAGATGGCGAAGCGGCACTTGACTTATGGGCCAAAAAAAAACCGGATTGCATCATTCTTGATGTTAACATGCCGAAGATCGATGGGTTTGAGGTGTTAGAAGAAATCAGAGAAACCGACAATGTGCCAATAATCATGTTGACTGCCCGAAGGGAAGAGGCTGATAAAATTCAGGGCTTTGAAGTTGGTGCCGACGATTATGTGACTAAGCCCTTTAGTCCCCGGGAGCTAATGGTGCGCATCAAAGCCTTGTTAAAACGAAGCGGGGTTGCCACCACGAAGAACAAGCTTGAGGTCTGTGGGATGCACTTAAATGCAGAAGAACGGGAAATAACCATCAATGACGAAGTTATTAACCTGACCCAAAAGGAATTTGAAGTGCTGATTTATTTTATCAATCATCACAAGCTGGTCTTAAGCCGGGAACAGATTCTCGATCGGATCTGGGGTTTTGATTACGAAGGTGATCTTCGGGTGGTAGACACCACCATCAAGCGGTTGCGTAAAAAAATGAAAGAAAAAGGAGAGTGCATCCAAACCGTCAGAGGGCTGGGGTACAAGTTTAAAGAATGAGAATTTCGATTTTTTCCAGACTGATGCTATATTTGGGAGCCTTCTTCCTGATGCTTTGCTTATTGACTTATTATGTTCTCGGTTCTTATTTTGAAGTGTATTATACCCAAAAGAGGACGGCAGTTTTAATTGAGAAAACGAACCAGGCTGGGACAATCTATAATCAGAGCGGTTTAACCGCAGAACTTCAGGCGTTTATTGATCTTGCCAAAGAAGAAGGGATTGTCATTCAAATCATTCAGAAACAATCCGGGGCAGACCCAGTTTCTTGGGAAAGTGTGACGCCGTATCAGCTAATGGTGAGTCAACTAATTGCGAGAAATGCTAAGAATCAAGCGGATAACTGGGCAAAAATTACCATTGAAAAAAAATATTTAGCGGCGCAAAATGAACATAGCGGAGCAGGAAAGCAGCCAGGCGCGGGCGCCGGTACCGGCAATAGCTTGAGTAACGGTTCGGGATCTGGTAATGGAGCAGGATCAGGTAGCGGTCCAGGAAGTGGCGGCGAGCATGGCATGGGTTTTGGTGCTGGTCAACAGAGAAGCCTTGAAAGTCAGGTGAAAGAGCATCAGCAGGGTGAGAGTTTTGTCATCGTTCTGGGAAACAATGATCAGTTGGTCGAGTGGTTGACTCATAAGGTGGTGGCTGCTGATGAGTCTCAAATTATTGGACGCATTCCCCTTTATTCGGTTCATGAGGTCATTGACATTGTAGAGAATTTTCTGTTGGTTTTCTTAATGATCATTTTTACTTGTTCACTGCTCTTTGCCTACTTTTTTTCACGCGGGATTTCAAAGCCGATTGCTTCATTAAATCACATTTCCCGGGAAATGGGTAATCTCAACTTCACGAAAAAATATCAGGGAACTAGAAAGGATGAGATCGGTCAACTGGGTGAAACCCTCAATCATATTTCAGATGAGTTAGAAGGGGCGATTCTAAAACTCCAGGAAGAGTTGACAAAGGAGCGTACCTTTGAAAAGATGCGGCAGCGTTTTACCGCTCAGGTATCACATGAAATCCAAACTCCCTTGGCAGTAATTAAAAGTTATGCCGAAGCCTTGGAAGACGGGATCTTGGAGAATGGTGAGGAAGAACGGGAATACTTTGTGACGATTCAGAAAGAAGCCGACAAAATCAGCGCAATCGCCAGTGATCTGCTGGATCTGGCGCAAATCGAATCGGGTGCCTATCAGCTCAAAAAAGAAAGCGTTTACGGAGGTGCGGTCATTGCTTCAGTGGTTGAGCGGTTTGTCAATACCTATCCGGAAAAAAATATTGTTTTTGATAATCACTGTGAACCAGAAATAAAAATGATCATCGATCGCAAGCGAATGGAGCAGGTTCTTTATAATCTTTTAAACAATGCGATTAAACATGTCAGTCCCGCCGATGGAATGATTCGAGTTGGCTGTGAAATTCAAGAAAAAGAGTGGATTGTTTCTGTTTATAATGTGGGTAAGTCGATTCCGAAAAATGAGATCAATCAGATCTGGGAATACTTTTATAAGGCTCAGTCGGATAAAAAAGGCACTGGCTTGGGTCTGGCAATCGTCAAAGGCATCATTATCTGCCATGGCGGCAAGGTGGCTGTGGATAACCGCGATAAGGGTGTGTGGTTTGAAGTAAGGCTGCCGCTGTAAAACTTTAAAATTTGAATTTTCAAAGTGCTCAGATATGTTATAATGAGAAAAAACAGTTAAGTTGACAGGAGTATGGAATGAGTTTATTAAATGAAACACTAAAAAAAATTAAACCACTTAATGAGGAAATGATGAAAACCGCTAAGGAGCGAGTCGACTTTTTACTTAAGCCGGTGGGCAGTCTGGGTACACTAGAAGAGATAGCGGTGCAGTTGGCTGGCATTACCGGTGAAATGTATCCGGACGTCAGCAAAAAAGCGATGCTAGTTTTTGCCGCCGACCATGGCGTCTTTGAAGAAGGCGTTGCCGCCGCGCCCCAGGAAGTTACCGATCTGATGGCGCAGATGATCGTAGCTGGCAAAAGCGGGGTTGCTGCCTTAAGCATGCAGGCAGGAGCCGATATCTTTGTTTGTGATGTTGGTATGAAATCGGATCTGGAAGCAAAATCAAAAATTCTCGACAAAAAAATCAGAAAATCAACATCGAATATGCGAAAAGGTCCGGCGATGTCCCGAGAAGAAGCCATACAATCGCTGGAAGCAGGAATCGATGTGGCGCAACGTTCGATCGATAATGGCTACAATATTCTCGGAACCGGTGAAGTGGGAATCTCCAACACCACCGCCAGCGCTGCCATCATCGCCGCCCTTAGTGGTATTGATCCGGGGGAACTAACAGGTGCCGGAGCCAATCTGTCGGAAGATAAGCAGGTTGTCAAAGCCCAGGTGATTCGCGATGCCATTGCCCTCAATCAACCTGATAAAAGCGATGCCATCGATGTGCTGGCAAAGGTCGGCGGATTCGAAATCGGCGCCATGGCGGGAGCAATGCTGGCCGGAGCCGCCAACCATATTCCGGTTTTAATTGATGGCTTTATTTCTACCGCCGCGGCCGCCATTGCCATCGGGATTGATCCCAAGGTAAAAGGCTATTTAATCTGTTCCCATGCTTCGGCTGAAAAGGGGGCTGCCTTCGCGTCGGAATTTATCGGGGCCAAACCATTTCTTAACATGGGTATGCGCCTGGGTGAAGGCAGCGGTGCGGCGATTGCCTTTAATATTGTCGAAGCAGCCCTGTACATGAATCGCGAAATGGCAACCTATGGCGATGTTGGCCTGGGTGTTGTTTAAAAAACTTGACATTATTTTACGGTTAGTAATATAATAATTAAAATATTTAAAAACTATGAATGAGGAAAGTAGTTTTCGTTGGAGTCTTCAGAGAGTTGGTAAGGCTGGAAGCCAATGGCAATAACGTAAGTGAAGTTCCCTCAGGAGTTGATTAGCTGAACCGGCGTGAATAGTACCGTTATTCATTTAAGCATTAGGCAAATCCGGTGTCTCTCACCGTTAGAAAAAGCTAGAACAGAGTATTTATGTTCTAAAAAGGTGGATTAGTAACTAATCAAATTAGGTGGTACCGCGAGTCAGACTCGTCCTTTTCAATAAGGACGGGTCTTTTTATTTGCAAGAGATTTACTTGCAAGACGATAAAATGAAGAAGAAAATTTGGAGGAAAAAATGTACTGGAATAAGAGCTACGAATGCATGCCAAGAGAAAATTTACAGGAACTGCAATTGGAAAGATTAAAGCGAATGGTCAATCGAATCTACCATGATGTTCCTTTCTATCGGAATAAGTTTCAGGAAATTGGGTTAATGCCGGAGGATGTCAAATCCCTGGATGATCTAAAAAAGCTGCCTTTTACCACGAAGGTAGACTTACGGGATAATTACCCCTATGGTCTTTTTACGGTGCCGATGGAACAGATTGTTAGAATCCATGCATCATCCGGCACCACCGGTAAGCCAACGGTGGTGGGATATACCCGCAATGATATTTCGATGTGGTCTGAATTGATGGCGCGTTCATTGGTCGCCGCTGGAGCAGGACCTCATTCGGTGATCCAGAATGCCTATGGTTATGGGCTGTTTACCGGTGGTTTGGGAGTCCATTACGGGGCCGAAAGACTTGGTGCCTCAATCATTCCGATCTCCGGCGGAAATACCGCGAAACAGATCATGATTATGCAAGATTTTGGCTCAACCATATTGACATGTACCCCGTCTTATGCTATCTATTTAGCAGAGGTGTTGGCGGAGTCGGGAATTGATCCGGCAAGCCTTAAGATTCGGGCTGGTATTTTTGGAGCCGAACCCTGGTCAGAAAATATCCGTAAAGAAATTGAGAAAAAACTAAAAATCAAAGCCTTTGATATCTATGGCTTATCAGAAATCATGGGGCCGGGAGTTGCCATCGAATGTGAAGCCCAGGATGGCCTGCATGTTTGGGAAGATCACTTTATTCCGGAAATTATTGATCCCGTTACATTAGAGGTGCTGCCTTACGGTGAACAGGGCGAACTGGTGATTACCACCATTACCAAAGAGGGGATTCCGATTCTGCGTTACCGAACCCGGGATATTACCACCATCAAACCGGAACCCTGTGCCTGTGGCCGAACCCACTTACGAATCAGCCGACTCCAGGGGCGCTCCGATGATATGCTGATTATCCGTGGCGTTAATGTCTTTCCAACTCAGATTGAAAGCGTCCTGTTAGAAATCGGCGAAGTGGAACCCCATTATCAACTGGTCGTCAGAAGAGACGGCTCTTTGGATACCTTAGAAATTAAGGTCGAGCTCAGCGAAGCCTTATTCTCGGATCGGATCAGCAATCTTGAGAATCTCGAAAAACGGATCAGAGATCGGATCCAGTCAATTATCGGAGTCAGTGCCAAGGTCTCCCTGGTAGAACCCAAAAGCCTTCCCCGAAGTGAAGGAAAAAGCCAACGGGTTGTGGATTTAAGAAAGATTTAGGAGAAGAAAAAATGATACGACAAGTTTCCATTTTTATCGAAAACCAAGAAGGCCGACTAAATAATGTGCTAAAAATTCTGGCCGAAAATAAGATCAACATTCGGTCACTGAATATTGCCGATGCTACTGACTTTGGAATTGTGCGTTTGATATTGCAGGAAACCGAAAAAGGCATCGAGGTTCTTAAGAAGAATGATATCATCACCACAGTAACACCGGTTTTAGCTGCTGAAGTTGCTGATGATCCCGGTGGACTAAGTAGGCTGGTGGATGCCTTGACCCAAGCGAAAATCAACATCATCTATGCCTATTCCTTCCTGCCTAAAAAAACCGACAATGCCATCATTATCATTCGGGTTGAAGATGAGGTTCAGCAGAAAGCCATTGAAACCCTGGAAAAGGTTGCTCAGATAAATCTATTAGACCGCGAAACCTTATTGCTGAAATAATTTTGCTTTTTAGGGTAAATTAGAAATATTCGTAATTTTGCTATTGACATTCCGTAAAACTTTTCGTAAGATCAAAGGTATCAATTAAATGTAACTAATAAAATGATTGATACAGGAAAGGCAAACCATGGCGAAGTCAAGAAAAGGAACCCAAACCAAGAGCAATATCATAACGACTGCAAAGGTGTTATTTTATGAGAATGGCTATAACAAAACCGGCATTCAGGACATTGCGGATCACGCCGATGTGAAACTGGGAACCATTACCTATTATTATAAAAAGAAAGACGATATGATCACCGATATTTACAATGTTTTCTTTTTGGCATTGTATGATTATGTTTCATCGGTATCGGAGAACCTTAATCTCTATACCAAGTATTGTTATTCCCTGGTGCTCTATTATGAAGCGATATTAAATGATGAGCGTAACAAGACTCTTTATTATGAGGTGCTGGTAAAAAATGTAAATCCCCACGGACGAACCAACATTACCAATACCCTCAATCGATCCTGCCTGGATTTTCTCAATAAAAACTACATTGAGGCGGATCTCGAAGTCATCGCTCGCTCAGAATATGGTGCTCGAAAAGAACTTTTTATCGATTTCTATGAAAAGAACATCAAGTTTACCAGCCGGGCAATGATCTATTTCTTTATTAGGAATTTGTTCAGACTGATGAACCTCGACGGCGAAATGATCGAAAACACCATTCAGCAAGGCTTTGAATTCTCAAATAAAAACAAACCGGAAGGGATTAAATTTTTAATCTAAAGCATTTTTTAAGGGCAGCAATCCAAGCGATGCTGCCTTTTTTGCGATTTAGATTACGACAACAGGTGCGGAACTGTTTGTAAGAATTTCGTAAGGAAATTCGGAGTTGTTTTGACAGAAGTTTGTGTTAAAGTTAAATCAGGATGAAACAGAAAGGCGGAAACAAAGAGAATGAGTATTTTAATATGCGATGATGAAAAAGAAATCGTTGAAGCGCTGGAACTTTATTTAAAAAACGAAGGTTATACGATTTTAAAAGCTTATACCGGAAAAGAAGCCATCGCCCTGGTGGAAAAAGAAGAGGTTCAATTGATTATTATGGATGTGATGATGCCAGAAATGGATGGCCTTCGGGCAACCATGAAAATACGAGAGACAAAAAACATCCCGATCATCTTTTTATCGGCCAAAACCGAAGATAATGACAAAATCATGGGTTTGACCATGGGTGGCGATGATTATATTAGTAAACCCTTTAATCCGATGGAGGTGATCGCCCGGGTTAAATCGCAACTACGGCGCTATAACACCCTGGGAGGGTGTCCAGAAAAAGTGGGTACCTACTGTACCGGCGGCCTGGTGCTGGAAGATGACTATAAGCGCTTGACGGTCGATGGCGAAGAGGTGAAACTGACGCCGGTAGAGTACAAGATCATGCTTTTTTTAATGGCGGAGAAAGGCAAGGTGTTTTCGATTGACCAGATTTATGAGAATGTCTGGGAAGAGCCGGCTTATAATTCAGATAACACCGTGGCGGTCCATATTCGCCGGATTCGCGAAAAAATTGAAATTAATCCCAAAGAACCAAAATATTTAAAGGTGGTGTGGGGCATTGGCTACAAAATTGAAAACTATCGGGACTGATCAAAAATTTAAAATCGTTTGTTCGTTTTTAGCGGTGGTCTTTATTACGATCAGTTTGGGGTCTTTGTTTGAAGCTTATTGGTTCAATTGGGATTATATGGCAAATACCAACAATTATCTGGAGAGTGCTGAGCTGGAGAATAAGGTTCTGACCGCCTACGACCGGATCGATCGGGTTTATAATTTCTATCAAAGTGAAGAAAACATTCGTGCTGGAAATGCCATTGATTCAAAAGCCATTGAGACCTATAAATGGGATATATTGGCAGATCGGGACATTTATTACCCAGAGGATATGGGGCTGACTACCGAACAGGAGATGCTCAACGATGTCAGCTTCTGGGAAGCCTATGGTGATGAGCTTGAGCTGCAAAAAAAAGAGCTGATAAATGAAGGGCTCTTTCAGTATGAACGATTAAAAAAAGAGCTTGAGCTAACCCAGGGGTTAGCCTATATCATTGACAGTAAGGGCGTAAAAAACAGTCAGCCCAAGGATGTCGTTCAGGATGATCTGCTTAATCGACGGGTGAGCTTCACCTATAACAAGGGGGCGATATCGTCTAGCTTGTCTAATCTTAACCAAAATGAACCATTGGCTTATGCTGCAGAGCCCGATTTTATGGTAATCATTGGGTTTGATGATGCCTATATCGCCCAACGGGAAGTCATCTACCAGGCAGAGCGGCTGAAATTTCTTTGGCTGATGAGCATTTTCATGGTATTTTTTATTCTGGCTGCCATTTTTGCGCTGCTTGCATGTATTTCGGCTGGGCGTAAAAAAGATCTGCTAGGGATTCACCTTTTACCAATCGATGCATTCTGGATTGATGCCCACTTTTTATTGCTGCTAGGTGTGGAAACACTGATCATTGCAGCGATTGCATTTTTTTATGACCAGAATTTCCCGAGAGCGGTTATGCTGATGCTCATTGCCGTAGGTTCGGCTTTAGGACTAAACTTTTTACTGTCGCTGGTGCGAATTTTAAAAGATGGCAGTTTCTGGGAGCGGTTATTATTTCTTAAACTGATCAAACAAACATGGAAATTCACGAAAACCCAATTCGAAAAAATTAAGCGCTATTATAATGATGTCATGAAGGGATCACCGACTGTGAAACGATTTATGTTCTG
Source organism: uncultured Acetobacterium sp. (assembly GCF_927416815.1). Classification (NCBI taxonomy): domain Bacteria; kingdom Bacillati; phylum Bacillota; class Clostridia; order Eubacteriales; family Eubacteriaceae; genus Acetobacterium; species uncultured Acetobacterium sp. The sequence continues at coordinate 117,185 of NZ_CAKMJU010000030.1, forward strand.
GGCAATTCTACTAGTTGTACTGGCGCTATCTGTACAGGTACCGATTCTCGGCATCTGCTCTTTTATCTGTATTCTTTATCTGCTCTATTTAGGTGGTAAGAAAGCGAAGACGTATGATGGCATTCTGGAAGGATTGGATCGCATTAAAAATGGCGAGGTTGACTACAAACTAACCGGTTTTGATGGCGCTTTGGGAGAGCTGGCGGAGGGCATTAAAGCCATTGGTGATGGTATCGCATCAGCGGTATCCGAAGAAGTAAAAAGCCAGCGGTTAAAAACGGAGCTGCTGACCAATGTATCCCACGATATTAGAACCCCGCTGACCTCGATTATCACATCCATCGATCTGTTAAAAAATGGAAACTTAAATCCCGAGGAAAAGCTGAAATATTTAGATGTCTTAGAAAACAAGGCTCACCGCTTAAAAGTGTTGACCGATGATTTGTTTGAAGCAGCTAAAGCTTCATCAGGAAACATTGAAGTGGAGTTTCAGGCCGTTGATATGGAAATGCTGATGACTCAGGGCTTGGGCGAGATGGAAGGAGAGCTGCGAAATTCTCAGCTTGAGTTTATCACCCAATACCCTAAGGATCTTTTTGTCGTAACCGCAGATGGCCGTCTGATCTGGCGGGTGATCGAAAATCTGCTTTTTAATATTCTAAAATATGCCCAAAAAGAATCGCGGGTGTATATTGAGTTTTCAAAATGTGACGAAGAAAAAACGGGAATGATTGTTTTCAAAAATGTCTCGGCCCAACCTCTGAATATTTCACCAGAAGAACTGATGGAACGATTTAAACGCGGTGATGAAACCAGAAACAGTGAAGGCAGCGGTTTAGGTCTGGCCATTGCCAAGGACTTGATGACGATTCAACAGGGCGAGCTGAAACTGGAAATTGATGGGGATCTCTTTAAAGCTGCTATCATCCTTCCGCTGGCAGAATAACACGATAAAATAATCAGTTGAAATATTGAAACGGCTGAAAAGCAGGAAATGCAAATTTTGCTGAACCTGACAATCATAAAAAAAGACATACCAAATCCACCTTTAGGGGCAGGTTCGGGATGTCTTTTTTATGTAATGATTGTAAACAAACAATAACAAAGTAAATTATAAACGAACAATGGTCTGGTTTCATTGTGCACGGTGGTATAAATCGGTATAATTGAACAAGAATGTACAAAATATAGTGACAATTCATATTAATAAGGAAGTAACCAATGAAAAAGACCAAAAGTATCAGGCTGTTTTTGTGCTTAGTCTTAATGATCATTTTAAATCTAGTATGCTTTCCAATCGGCATTTTGGCAGAAAACCAAACGGATCAAGGTGCACTAGTCCCGGTTATTGCCTTCTCTCTGGACACTTTTTATAATGGAGAACCGCAAGCTTTGGCGATGGTAAATCCAGTTGCCGAGGGACCGGATCTTATTTCAGAACGGATTAAAATAACCTATAAAGGGATCCAGACAAATGGAGAAACCTTCCCATTATCAACGATTCCGCCTTCAGAGGCAGGAACCTATCAGGTTTTTGCAGCTTACGAGGGTGACGAAGCCTATCAGAGCATTGAAGATAAAAAAGAAATTCAAATAAAACCGATTGAACTTAAAACATCAGAATTCCTTGCGGAAAAGCCCATTACTAAAATTTATGATGGCAATACAACGGTGCCAGAAAATGCCTTAAAGGGATTAGGGAACCGGGGCGTTCTTGATGCAGATATAAATAAGGTTAGCTTTGACTATAAATTCGCCAGTTTTTTGTTTAAGGATGTGAAGCCGGCAAATCCAAATGTCGTCATTCTGAAAGAAATAACGATTTCGGGCGACAAAGGAAAAAACTATCGCATCGTCGATGAAAAAATCGATGAAAAGAATGAGACCAAACCGTTAACAAGCATCGACATTTCACTAGCAGCGGATATTTTGCCAAAGCCGGTCGAAGTCCTCCTTGTCGGTCAGGATAAGGTTTATGACGGTACCCCAAACCTCCATGATTACCAATTATCTGTTAACAAAACAGATTTGATTAAGGGTGAAAAATTAGCCACTTTAGCAACTGCAGATTTTTATCCTTACTACGGGGCAGTCAATATTCGGCAAAAAGATGTCGGGAATTACTATGTTTGGGCATCAGGTGGCTTCTATCTGTCTGGAGTCGATGGGGCAAATGCCGAAAATTATAGCATTAACAACCAAACGATTATTTCCAGGAAAAAGTATAATATTACCCCGGCTACAGTAACGGTTATCCCGGCCTATGTTTCAAAAATTCAAGGTCAAGCAGATCCAGCACTAACCTATTCTGTCTGGCAGGACGATTCGGGGGATAGTTTTAATAAGGGTCTTTACGCTGATGACGTGATGTTTGGATCCTTAGAACGTGAAGCCGGCGAAGTTGTTGGGACCTATGACATTTATTTAGGGAGTTTGAATAATTCAAATTATCGCCTTAACTTGGCTGACGGAGCCAATAAATTTGAAATATTAAAAAAAGCAGCAGTAGTGGCGATCTATGGCGGAAATGACTACAGCCATGGCGGAAATGGAGCAACCGAGAAGGAAACAGAATCGCCGGTACCCTACATGAGTATTGCTCTGCTATTGTTATTACTGATTGCCGGAGCCATCTTTTTTGGCAAGAATCGTTTAACAAAAATGGATTAGTTAAAATAAGAGTTGAAGAAAAAGATCTGTCTATAGACAGATCTTTTTTAGTGCCGCGAATGAGATCCAAACGATTTTAGAAGTAGTTTGAATAAAAAAAAGAAACGTTTGTGGCGGTTATATGGTAGAATATATGGTGTGTAGGGTAGCGATTACAACGAAAAAATTCAAGCCAGATGGAAAGGAAAAGAAAATGAGTAATGGAAATTTAAGTGGACGGATGTGGAAAATTGGAGCAATTGCAGCATTGATTTTGATGATGTTGCCGATGGGGATTTGGGCAGAAACAGACGGTCAAAAGGTAACGATGGTATCGATTGCCAGTTCACCATCCTCGGTGATCTTTAATGCCTCAGCTGACGAAATGGATAAGGCCGTGTATGATGCCATGAACATCGTCGTGGTAGATGGTGATTTTAATAAAATTGATTTTACTGCGGACGATATTGTTCTTGACTACAACCGGCTGGTTGGATTACAAAAGATCAACGTCACCTATATTGGTGACAGTGAGTACGAAAGCAGTACCGCAACCGGGAATATTATGATCAATGAGGTTCCTAAGAAAGACACCCGCCTGGTATTAAAAGTCAATCCCCCGGCAGTGGGATATTCCGCAGATGTGGCGACATTGGATAAGGCGGTTTACGATGATCTGGTTATTCAAGTGGTCGATGGTAATTCCAATAAGGTTGATTTTTCCCCAAATGACATTACTCTGACCTATAATCATGCGGTCGGAACTCAAAATGTTGTTGTCGCTTATAAGGGGAATTCCCAATACAATCCAAGCCAGGTAAACGCCTCGGTTCAGATTACAGGAAAGCAGGATACCAAGGTGTCGTTAGCGGCTAAGCCACCAGCCGTAGCCTATACCGGAGATTCCGCAAAACTTGATTTGGCGGTATATCAGGCATTGAGTATTGTGGTCGTGGATGCCGGTAACAATAAAATCAATTTTACAGCAGCGGATATCGATATGAGTTATAATCGTGCCACTGGAAAACAGGACGTTACCGTAAAATACAAAGGAAATGATCAGTTTTCTCCAAGCAGGGCAACCGTCGATATAGAAATCACCGGCCAGGTCGATCCTCCGGCACCAGCGAAAGAAAATACAACCATCAATCTGGCAAAACCACCAATCACAGTAGACTATAGCAGTGATTCAGGAAAACTCGATGCAGCCATTTATCAAGTGCTTGGAATTCAGGTGGTTGACAGCAAAAATAATCCCGTTAATTTTACAACAACCGATATTGAATTAAGCTACAATCGCCTTGCAGGCGATCAACCGGTGACAGTTAAATACAAGGGAACCGATAAATACAACAGCAGCAAAGCGACAGAAACTGTGATCATTGCTGAGAAAAAAGACAGTGCATTAGTAATTGCTGCCAATCCGCCAAGTGTTGAATATGATAGCGATACAAAAAAAATGGACGAGGCCGTGTATCAAGATCTTGCGATCGCAGTAGTCGATCAGGATAATAATCAGATTAAGTTTAACCGAGATGATATTGAACTTAGCTATAAAAACGAAGTCGGTGAGCAGGAAGTCATCGTCAAATACAAAGGAAACAACTATTTTAAAAATGCAGTGGCAACTGTAAGGGTAAATATTGTTGAACCAAATCCCGCCAATTCTTGGGTGAGTGCCGGGGTGGTCGGAATTATTGCTGCTATTGTTGTTGTTTTGGGTATTATTGGGGTAGTAATCTATCGTAAAAAGAAGCACGTAGAATAAATAATTGGGTTAAATGTATCTAACAAGGAGGGGGAAAATGAAGATCGAAGGATTTTGCAAGGCTACGTTGAGAACTGGCTGGATGGTATTGTTGGTCTTGATAATGCTACCCATGGGTATTTGGGCAACAGTTGGGGAAAAAACGGCGACCACCATATCGATAGCCAGTGCACCTCCTTCGGTGATTGTAAATCCATCCCCTCAAGCGATGGATCAGGCGGTATTCCAGGCATTGAGTATTGTAGTTTTAGATGCAGATTCAAACAAGATTGAGTTTTCTCAAGATGAGATCAGTCTCAACTATAACCGACAGGTTGGCACCCAAAGAGTTGATGTCAGATATAAAGGAAATGATCGCTATGAAAGCAGTTCAGCACTTGGCGGGATCACGATAACAGAAATACCTAGGACCGAAACCCGGGTGATCTTGAGTGCAAACCCACCGGTGGTAAACTATACCGGAGATTCGGCTAAGTTAGATTTAGCGATATATCAAGCGCTGGAGATTGTAGTAGTTGATGGAAGTAACAAGCAGATCAGCTTTACAGCAGCCGACATTGAATTGAGTTATAATCGGGAACCGGGTAACCAGGATGTAACAGTCAAATACAAGGGGAATGATCAATTTTTACCAAGCATGGGAACCGCATTTGTTCAAATACAAGGTAAGGTTGATCCACCGGCACCGACAAAGGAGAATACGAGTGTCATCCTTTCAAAGTCTCCAGTGCCGGTAGATTATCAGTCTGAACCAGGAAAACTAGATGCAGCGGTTTATGCGGTGCTTGAAATTAAAGTGACCGACAGCAAGAACAATCCCGTTACCTTTACCACAACTGATATTGAGCTTAGTTATAATCGGGTAGTGGGAGATCAACTCGTTACAGTTAAGTATCTCGGGAACGAGAAGTTCAATGGCAGCATGGCAACCCAAACCGTAACGATTTACGAAAAAGATGACTGTTCCCTGATTATCAATGATTATCCGGAAGAAGTCGAGTATGATGATGACTCAAACAATTTGGATGATTCCATTTATGAGGGGCTGGATCTGGATCTCGTCGATGAAAATAACAACAAAGTCGAGTATGACAGAAATGATATTGAGCTGGAATATGACAGGGAAGTTGGCGAACAGGAAGTGCTTGTAAAGTATAAGGGCAATAACGTCTATAAAAGTGCTGCGGCCACAGTACGGATTAATATTGTTAGGCCACCGGTAAACAATCCCTGGGTGATTGCTGGTGTAGCAGCGATTTTTGGCGCCATTATTGTTGTCAGCGGAATCCTTGCTGTTGTCATTTACCGCAAAAAACGCAGAGAGAAAGAAAAACTGGTAAACGAAGAAACAATAGCGCCGGAAAAAGATGAAATGGAAGAGTGATAAAAGTGCTGTTTTAAGACAAAAATTGATTGGTTCAATTCGTGTTCGGTTAACTTAAAAAGCATTGACAACGGGGAAATAAAACGATATAGTTAAGACGAACGATAAGAAATAAAATGTTTCTTTTGTTAGGTGAGGCTCCTATACAGATATGGCTGCTGCCCGGAAACATCGAAAGATGCCAATGGGTCAACAGGTACTATCGAATTAAGGTTTTACTTAATGCAGTTGGGCGATGCCCTAGGCTGTATAGTGCCAAAACTCAACGAATGGAGGAATCATTATTTTTGCTGTGCAAAAATCTCCTCTATGACAGAGGAGATTTTTTTATTAGATTGGCCTGAGAAGAACCAGAAGCGAAGCTGCAAATGGTTTTCTTTGGCATTAAATTAAAGAAAAGGAGTGAGATAGGATGGACGCAGACCCTGGTGAGAAGCGTATTGAACAAAACGAACAAAAACTGAGCGCCCAGAATATCTTAGAGATCATGGGCTGCTCTTAATAAAGGAGGAAAGCAATGATCAAAATCTATAAAACAATAGATGGCAAGATGCACGAAATTGAGTCCATTGAAAAGAATAGTTGGATCAATATGGTTAATCCAACTGAGGAAGAATTGCAGTTTATTACCAGAGAGTTAGAGGTGGAAGCTGATTTTCTTAGAGCGGCTCTCGATGAAGAAGAGGTTTCCCGGGTAGAACTGGAAGATAATAACCAGGCGCTCATTACTATTGATGTTCCGGTCATCGAAAAAGATACGAAGATGGTTCTTTATACAACCATCCCGGTTGGGATTATCCAAACCGAAGATAATATTATAACGGTATGTTTGAGAGAAAATACCATCATTGATGATTTTGCAAAAGGACGGGTCAAAAATGTCTATACAAATCTAAAAACTCGTTTTATCTTTCAGATTTTATATCGGGTTGCCAGTCGATTTTTAATTTATCTGCGACATATCAATCGCATGAGCACGGATATTGAGCGACAGCTCCATATTTCCATGAAAAACAAAGAATTAATCCAGTTGCTTGACCTGGAAAAGAGCCTGGTGTTCTTTTCAACATCGCTTAAGGCTAATCAGGGTGTTTTAGAAAAACTGGAGCGGGGACGTATTATTAAACTCTATGAAGAAGATAAAGAATTATTGGAAGATGTTCTCATTGAGGTACAACAGGCCATTGAGATGTCAAATATTTATGCCAATATTCTTAGTGGAACGATGGACGCATTTGCATCGATCATCTCCAACAATTTAAATATCGTGATGAAGATACTGACATCACTAACCATTCTGATGGCGATACCAACGATGATTGCCAGTTTCTACGGGATGAATGTTGAAGGTATACCGATACCTAATTTTTGGACGATTATTCTGATCTCGCTTGCCTGCACGGGGGTGGCAGCCTTTGTGTTATTCAAGAAAAAGATGTTTAGTTAGTGAAGGCTAAAAATTATCATTGACAAATAAATTTGATTGGGTATATAATAAAATAAATAAATAGTCTGTTTCAGGGCGAGGTGTAAGTCCTCACCGGTGGTGATGCGCGAAAGCGATAAGTCCACGAGCCGAAAGGCCGATCTGGTTGGAATCCAGAACCGACGGTATAGTCCGGATGAAAGAAATGGCGTACAGTTTTGCACGCGCAGCCCTTGAAAAGAAATTTTCAAGGGCTTTTTAGTTTACTGAACAGACAATTGAAGGAGGATTTTTATGAAAATCAAGACAAAACAACTGACACAGATGGCGGTATTGGCGGCAATGTCAATACTATTGGTTTATTTAATTCGATTTCCAATATTTCCGGCGGCTCCATTCCTGGAGTATGACCCGGCGGATATTCCTCTTCTAATTGGTACCTTTATGTTTGGGCCATTAGGTGGCTTGATTCTAACAATTGTCGTAAGTGTTTTACAGGGTGTTACAGTTAGTTCGGCCAGTGGTATTATTGGGATTTTAATGCATGTATTCGCGACCGGTTCATTTGTAGTAGTTGCCGGAAATGTTTACAAAAGGAACAAAACCAGAAAAGGAGCAATAACTGCCCTTGCACTAGGTACCGTAACAATGACAGTTACCATGGCTTTGTGGAATATTGCGATTACCCCTTTCTTTTTGGGAATACCGGTAGAAGCTGTTCTTCCGATGATCATTCCGATTATTATCCCCTTTAATCTGATTAAAGCAGGTGTAAATTCGGTGATTACCTTTGTTGTCTATAAATCTGTTAGTAAGGTATTGGGTTTGGAATTGCCAGAGACCAAGGTCGCAGAAAGCAAGTAACAAAATACTGATATACAATAAACGGATCTGAAATTTAAAATTTCAGATCCGTTTTCAATTTGCCAATAAATAGGGAAAGTTTGTTAAGGTTGAAAGAGGACAAGGTCATTAAATGGTTGCATTTTGGATTGCTGAAAGAAAACAGAAAAACTTATTGATAGAGAAACGAAAAAAAATTTAAAAAAGCGTTGACAGAGAAGAAAAAAGAGCGTATACTAATGAAGTTGTCTCGAACGGGGCAGCAAAACAAACAGAAGAAATTCTGAACACAACATAAAAGAATTTCAAAAAACAGCTTGACAATCAATAGAAACGACGATATAATAGAAAAGCTTCTTCAGTCGGAAACGATTGCGAGGCGGCGGTCATAGAAAGGGGTAATCGCAATATTCCACAAAGCCATGGTAACTGTCATTGTTACGGTACCTAGTGCAAGGGCAGTTATTGCTCCTTTTCTGGTTTTGTTCC